>JBILFK010000030.1:0-13582 GCA_044351685.1 Rickettsiales bacterium
CATTAACCCCGGCAAGGAAAGTAAACCGAGTGATAAGAAACCAACCGAAATTGCATCGCTTGCACCACCTGCGCGCGTGGAGACTTCAATTTCTGCGCAGGGTGATGCCAGCGTGAGTGTGGCATTCGCAAAAGACAAACAGGAATTAAGCGATGCTGAAAAATCGAAGCTGCTGGATTTAGCGGAGCGCATTAAATCGGAAAACAAAGAAGTGCGCATTATTGCTTATGCTTCTGGGAATGCCGAGCAATCATCGATGGCGCGGCGCGTATCGCTTTCGCGTGCGTTACAAATTCGTGCCTACCTGATTGATAAGGGCGTCGACCAGTTAAAACTGAGTGTGCAGGCGCTGGGCAATAAAGTGCCAAGTGGTAGCGCTGACCGTGCCGATATTTTCCTGAGGTAATGGCTATAAAGCTGGGTGAAACTGCAATTCGGCAAGCCGTGCATAAAGTGGGCTGCTTTGCAATAATTGCGTGTGCGTGCCCATGGCTTCGATTTTTCCTTCATTCAGCACCAGAATACGCCCAGCCTTGAGCACGGTGGCAAGGCGGTGCGCAATAATAAATGTGGTGCGCCCGCGCAGCACTTCGTTCAAGGCGTGTTGAATGGCGGTTTCGTTTTCGGCATCGAGTGCGCTGGTGGCTTCATCGAGCAGTAGAATGCGCGGGTTACGCAAAATGGCGCGGGCAATGGCTAAACGTTGTTTTTGGCCACCGGAAAGCCGCACGCCTTTTTCGCCCAGATAGGTATCGAGCCCATCGGGCAATTTTTCGATAAATTCGAGTGCCTGCGCGGTTGCAGCGGCGCGCAGAATATCTTCATCCGTCACGTGCTGTTCAGCGCAGCGAATATTTTCGCGCGCGGTGGTGGAGAAAATGACAGGGTCTTGCGGCACAAGGCCAATATGGCCGCGCCATGCGCGGGGATCGAGGTTGCGGATATCGACCCCATCGGCGCGGATAATGCCAAACTGCGGATCATAGAAGCGCAGCAGCATTTGGAAAATGGTGGTTTTGCCAGCGCCTGATGGCCCGACGATTGCCACGGTTTCACCCGGTTCAATACGGAACGAAACATTGCTAAGCGCCAGACTATCGGGGCGCGACGCATAGGCAAAACTAACATGCTCGAAGCTGATGCGGCCTTCAGGCGGTTTCACGAACTGGTAGGGGTTGGCGGGTGCTTGAATGGCTGAAGTAAGCTGCATCATTTCCATCAAACGTTCGGTGGCGCCTGCGGCGCGCAGTAATTCGCCGATGACTTCACTTACTGCACCAAGCGCGCCAGCCACAACCACTGAATAAAAAATGAATGCCGAAAGTTCGCCAGGCGTAATGCGCCCGGCCACCACATCTTGCCCGCCAATATACAGCACGGTGACAATGGCACTGAAAATAAGGAAAATGACAATACCGGTAAGCAAGGCACGCATGCGAATGCGCTTGATAGAGGTGTTTTTTGCATCATCGACGATACCTGCGAAACGCTGCTGCTCGAACGATTCCAGCGCCATGCCGTGAATGGTGCGGATACCGCTGATGGATTCTTCGGCGTGCGCAGAAATATCGGCCACGCGTTCCTGTGTATCGCGCGAGAGGCGGCGCACACGCCTGCCAATCAGAATAATCGGCACAATCACGGCGGGTAGCATTAACAATACATATTCGGTGAGCCGTGTATTGGTGATGAGCAGCATGGTGGTGCCGCCGAAGAACAGCAGGGTATTACGCAGGAAAATAGAAACCGATGAGCCCACCACGTTTTGTAACAGCGTGGTATCGGTGGTGATGCGCGCCAGCAGATCGCCGGTGCGGGCAGATTCAAAATAGGCGGTATGCATGCTGAGAATTTTATTGAATACATCGCGGCGAATATCGGCCACCACTTTTTCGCCTACCGAGGAAACGAGCAGGTAACGCGTGTAGGTGGCAATCGCCAATACCAGCACCACGGCCAGTAACGCCAGATAACCATAGCCCAGATAGGTGCTATTGCCTTTGGCAATGCCTTCATCAATCAAGGCGCGAAGCGCGCTACCAATGGCCAATACACCGCCCGAGGTAAATAACAGCGCAATGGTCGCGCCAATCGCGCCGGTGCGGTATGGCCGCAGATAGCTTAGCAGATAGCGCAGGCTGCTGATTTTGCCTTTGGGTAACTGGTCTTGCTGGTTGGTGGGATAGGTCATGGTTAGAAAAATATGCGCAGATTCACGAGTTGAAATAATTCATCGCTCAGGCGCTGCTTCAGGGTGGTGGCATCGCGTAGCTGCCATTGTTCTTCGCTTTCGTGGTAATCAAAGTGTAGGCCGCCACTGAGAGGGGATGCCAGCCATAGCTGGCACGAAGGGCCATGTTTGCTGAGCAGGAACACATGGCCGCTGCGGGTTTCGATTTTGAGAATGCCTTCGTTCAAATCCAATTCTTCGAAATCGCCGCGTTCAAAGGCATCTTCCAGCTGGTCGAAAAAATGCATCAAAGTGGCGTTGGCAATGGTTTGAAATTTATGTTCGTCGATCATGCGGGCTCCCTGAAAGCTGCTATGGCACGAAGGCAAGGGCTTGGCAAGCCGCTGCATAGAAATAGCGCGTGACGCTTGTGCGGCAATGCGCTAGCGAAAGGGCATGCCTCTTTTTACCCTCAAGAAAAAGCCGAAGCGCAAAGCGAAGAAAAAACCATCAACCACCTCCAAAAAGCGTGGAGATGGCCCAAAACTGACGCGTGAGCCTGCCGCCGAAAAACCGCGTGAAAAAGGCGTGAACCCGAGCGCACATCGGCCAAGCTACCGCAATCAAATGTATGCGCGGCGGGGGGTGCGGCGCGGCTGGATTCGTGGCCAGAATGCTGAAGGCGAGCGCACCTGGTTTGGCCGCACGCGCAAGCAGCTGGTATTGATGTTTTTAAGCCTTAGCATGACGGGGCTGATTATTCTTGCTGCCGCCTCGCTCTATATTGTGCAGACCTTGCCGGATATTAGTTCAATCGGTGTTATCAAAAAACAACGCGGTATTACGTTTGAAACCGAAGATGGCAGTATTCTGGCTAGCTACGGCGATATTTACGGCACGCCACTTACTTACGCGCAAATCCCCAAACCGCTGATTCAGGCAGTGACGGCTACGGAAGACCGACGTTTCTTTGCTCATAGCGGCATTGATTTTCAGGGTATTTTACGCGCGGCGCTGGTGAATTTATGGGCGGGCAGGGTAGTGGAGGGTGGCTCGACCATTACGCAACAGCTGGCGAAGAACGTTTTCCTTACCCCCAAGCGCTCGTTGATGCGCAAAGCGCAGGAAGCCATGCTGGCGCTGTGGCTGGAGAGCCGCTACAGCAAACAGGAAATTCTCAGTATTTATCTGAACCGTGTGTATTTGGGTGCAGGAACCTATGGTGTAGATGCCGCCGCGCGGCGCTATTTTGGCAAGCCTGCAACCGAGCTATCGCTGATGGAAAGCGCGATTATTGCGGGGCTACTGAAAGCGCCTTCGCGCTTTGCGCCCACCGCCAGCTTCGAGCGTGCTAAAAACCGTGGGTATCAGGTGCTGCTGAATATGGTGAATGCCGGAATGCTGGATGCAGCAACTGCTGAAGCAACGGTAAAAAATTACGCCGCGCCTGAAGCCTTGCAGGTATCGCAGGGCAGTGACGTGCGCTATTTCACCGATTGGGTGGTGGATCAGTTGCCCAATTACATTGGCCGTATCGAAGAAGATGTGGTGGTGACCACCACGCTGAATGCGCAGCTACAACATCAGGCGCAAGATGCCTTGCAGCACGCACTCGCTGCCGAGGGTGAAGCCAAAAAAGCCTCGCAGGGTGCGCTTGTGGCAATGGCACCCGATGGTGCTGTGCGTGCATTGCTCGGTGGCGTGAATTATCAGAAAAGTGCGTTTAACCGCGCAACGCAGGCGCGCAGGCAGCCGGGTTCGGTGTTTAAATTATTTGTGTATCTGGCGGCACTTGAAGCAGGCATGACGCCTGAATCGCAGGTGCTAGATGCGCCGATTACGCTGAGGGTGGGCAATAAAAACTGGTCGCCGGATAATTACAGCAAAAACTACAAAGGCGAAATTAGCATGGCGCGGGCATTGCGCGAATCGCTCAACACGGTATCGGTGCGCTTAAGCCAGTATGCCGGCCTTTCGCGCGTGGCGCATATGGCCGAGAGACTGGGCATTAGTGGCATTCCGGCGCAGCCATCGATTGCGCTGGGTTCGGTGGAAACCACCTTACTGAGACTAACCAGCGCCTATGCGCATTTGCCAAGCTATGGCTATAGTGTGCAGCCCTTTGGCATTCTGAAGATTCGCACGCAGAATGGGCAGGAAATTTACACGCGTGAATTTCCCGAACAATCGCCCGTGCTAGCCACCAGCACGGTAGAAATGATGAATTATATGCTGCTTGATACTGTGCGGCGCGGCACGGCCGTGAAAGCCGCGTTGCCCGGGCGCGATGCCGCAGGCAAAACCGGCACCAGCCAGAATTTTACCGATGCGTGGTTTATTGGTTTTACACCGCAACTGATTGCTGGCGTGTGGGTGGGTAACGATAATAACGCGCCGATGGACCATGTGACGGGTGGTAGTATCCCCGCCACCATATGGCATGATTTTATGATAAGCGCGATGGACGGCTTGCCCGAAGAACCGATACCCAATACCCCAAGCGCAAGCGAAGGGTTGTTGCCGTGGTTGTTTGGTGGTGAAGCGGCGAGCGAGCCGGAAGCGGCACCAGAGAACATGCAGGATGTGAAGTCGCCAGCGACCACTGAGGCATTGCCTGCCGATTTACCCTTCCAGATGCAATTACCTGCGGATAGCGCAGGTGGTGATAACGCTACGCGTTAAAGCGATACAGTTCGCGGCCATGCAAGCGCAGCCAAGCGCGGGCAATTTCGTAATCCGGGCAGAGAGTGTGCACGACTTCCCAGAATTTGGCGCTATGGTTCATGTGGCGCAAATGCGCGACTTCGTGCGCGACCACATATTCAAACACTTCGGTAGGCGCAAAAATAAGGCGCCACGAAAACGACAGATTCCCCGTGGAAGAACAGCTGCCCCACCGGCTGCGCGTATCGCGCACAGTGACGCGGTTCACGCGCTTATCGATGCGTTTGGCATAGCGCATGGCCAGCGTGCTGATTTCTTTTTTGGCGATTTTCTTTAAGGCCTCGGTCATGCGGCGTTGAAAGAATTCGCGCTCGCCGGATACTGTTAGTACTTCATCGGCAATTTCCCATGCTTTGCGCATGCCAGCATCATGGCGCACGCGCACGCGCTGCCCCATGAGTGGAATAACAGCACCCGGCTTGATTTGTTTTTTGCAGGGGATTTCTTTGAGGGTTTCAATCAGCCATTCGCTTTTCTGATTCATGAAGTGCAGGCCATCGCTGATGCGGGCATGGCGCGGCAGGGTGAGGCTGATGGCATGATCGGTAGGATCATAACGTAAGCAGATGCGCTTCGCCCGTTGATGCCTACGAATTACCAGTGGCAACACTTCCTCGCCAACTTGTAAAAATTCGGGTACACCGTGATCGGTTTCGTGACGCATGAACATCCTGATTCTGATTGCGAACAATCTGTGGGTTAACCGCTAGCGCGGCTTGTACTCTTGGCAGGCCGCTGCTAGAGGTGGCGTAACATAGTGATTCGGGGGCATCGGTCAATGCTGAATCATTAAATTATCATTCAATGAACGCACATTCAACCAAAGATGAAGCTGCCTCAGTCCTTTATCGAAGAATTAAAATCTCGCCTGAGGATATCTGAGGTGATAGGGCAAGTTTTGCCTATTCGTCGGGCAGGGCGGGAATTCCACGCATTATGCCCGTTTCACAAGGAAAAGACGCCTTCGTTCACGGTGAACGATGAAAAAGGCTTTTACCACTGCTTTGGCTGCGGGGCGCATGGCGATGTGATTGGCTTTGTGAAGAATTACGAGCATCTGGGCTATATGGAAGCGGTTGAAAAACTGGCCTCGCAGGCGGGGCTTACCATGCCGCAGCTTAGCCGTGAAGCGCAGGTGCAAGAAGACAAAACCGCTGTGCTGCAGCGGGTTCTGGAAGTGGCCACCAGCTGGTTTGAAGCGCAGCTGGAACTGGGGCGCGAGGCGGAAATTGCCCGTAAATATATCGCCGAGCGCGGCCTGAACCCGGATATTGTAGCGCGTTTTCGGCTTGGCTATGCCCCGGCCGACCGCGACATGATGAAGCAGGCACTGGCCACCAAAGGCATCACCGAAGCACAAATGATCGAGGTGGGGTTGCTGATTAAGGTGGAAGACAGGGCGCCGTATAGCCGGTTTCGCCGTCGCCTGATTTTCCCTATCCGCGACCGTAAAAGCCGCGTGGTGGGGTTTGGTGGGCGCGTATTGCCGGGCGAGCCGCAGGCCGATGCACCGAAATATCTGAACTCGCCGGAAACCCCGGTGTTTCACAAAGGGCGCATGCTTTACAACTACGATTTGGCGCGCAGGGCGGCCTATGAAGGTGGCCAGTTAATTATCGCCGAAGGCTATATGGATGTGCTGGCCTTAGCACAAGCAGGCTACACGCATGCGGTAGCGCCGCTTGGTACAGCGGTGACCGAAGAACAATTACAGCTGTGCTGGCAAATGGTGCCATCGCCGATTTTGTGCCTTGATGGCGATAGTGCCGGTGCCCGCGCCATGCAGCGCGCCATGCAACTGGCGCTGCCGTTATTGGTTCCCGGTAAAACGGTGCAATTTGCGACCATGCCAAAAGGCGAAGACCCCGATTCACTGCTGCGACATTTAGGCAAACCGGCGATGGATGGCTTGCTGGCAGGCGCGACACCGCTTGCCGATAAATTATGGGCCGAGCATATGCAGCGAAGCGATGCCACCACGCCCGAAGCGAAAGCCGCGCAAGAAGCCGCGCTGATGCAATCGATCGAACGTATTAAACACCCCAGCGTGCAGCATTATTATCGCCGCGCGATGCGCGAAAAATTACGTGGCGAATTTGTGCCTTTCCGCAAAGGCGAAGCAAGGCCGCAGCAGGCACAGGCGAAAATTCCGGCGATGCCACCCTTATCGCGCGATACGGCGGCACAGCTGATGGCACCCATCAGCAAAATTTTAGCACTCGTGATGGTGCACCCAGCCTTACTGGAAGAAGCCACCGCCGAGGAAGCCTGGCTGTGTTTGCCGGTGGCGCCGGGCTGGCAAATGCAGGCGCACCAGCGCATGGGCGAATTTTTAATGCTTTACCCGGGTGCTGGCCACACCGCGCTAATGCAGCATGTGTATGAAGAATTATCGCCGGAAGCGGCAACCAAGTTAAACACTGCGCTGCATGAAATGGGCATCGATGGTGCGTTAGATGATGACACATCACGCGTGCTGCAGGCTGAACGTTTATGGCCAGAAATTCTGAACGATATTAGCCGCATCACCCTGCAGGCAGAGTTTAGCATCGCCGAAGCCGAGCTGGCGCGCGACATGACCGACGAGAATTTTAAGCGTATGGTGACCCTGAAAGCACAACTTGAGGCGCTGGAACGCGAGCGTAGCCGCTTTTACCGCGATGATGCAATGCTTGATGTTATGTAGGTTATCCGAAGAGCCCAAAGAAACTTTTAGCGGATTGAGGTTTCCCTTTGCCGTGTAGGTGCGAAACCGGCCCAAGATGCGGCTGTTCGAGGTGGCTGGCGCTACCCATTTTCCAGAATTTATTATCGTTGTGTCTTAAAACCGCTTTTGCAATCTTCCATCCGGCGACACCTAGCCCACCAATACCACCCACTATCGCTGCCTCTACAATCATTTTTGTACCTTCATAGTTTTCAACGATTATAGCCTTAAATTCTGAAACTTGCATGACTGTTTTGTGAGAGTTAACCAATAAAAACAGTTGTTTTTTGATTATTATGCGTGGTGTAAACACTATCTCATTGGCAAAAACTCACCGATGTCTTGCTGGTTTGGTGGTTTTTCATTGAGTTTATTACGCAGTTTCCCTAGAAGCATGCTTGCTAAGCGCAAAAAATCTCCTATATTCCACGCGTTACACCTTGAACATGGACGACATCATGGCCGCTAAAAAGCCCACTAAAAAACTTGCAAAACCCCAACCAGCCAAAAACAAACCCGCGCCCAAGCTTGTAAAAAAAACCGCCGTGGCAGCGAAGAAGAAGCCTGCGGCAAAACCCGCACCGAAAGCGATAAAGAAGCCCGCACCAAAAGTGGTGGCAAAAAAACCGGCGGCGAAGCCTGTAGCCAAAGCGGTAAAAAAACCCGCGCCGAAAGTGGTGGCAAAAAAACCGGCGGCGAAGCCTGTAGCCAAAGCGGTAAAAAAACCCGCGCCGAAAGTGGTGGCAAAGAAACCTGCGGCAAAGCCCGCACCCAAAGCAAAAGTTACCAAGGCGCCCGCAACCAAAGCCGTGGCAAAAAAGCCGTTGCCACAACCGCCCGCAACCAAAGGCAAAAAGCCAGAGCAAAAAAAACAAATGGAGCTTGCGTTAGCACCAGCAGCCAAAGGTAAAAAAGCTGCCCCTGCAGCAGCCCCTGTGGCCAAAGGCAAAGCAAAGCCTGCCGTAAATTTTGAAATCACCGATGCGCTGGAACAGAAGCTGGTGAAAATGGGCAAATCAAAAGGTATTCTTACCTATGACGACATTAACAAGCTGCTGCCATCGGAAGCGATCTCGCCCGATATGCTGGATGAATTAATCACCCGCCTTGCCAAGAAAAACGTGAAGGTGATTGAGCTTCCCGAAGTCGATGACAAGGTGGATGTACCATTTGTTTCCGACGATGACGAAGATGCGCCGGTGGTGGGCGAAGGCTTTGTGCTGGAATCGGAAACCGCAGAGAAAGAAGAAGAATCGTACGGTCGCTCGGATGACCCTGTCCGCATGTATTTGCGCGAAATGGGTAACGTAGAGCTGCTTTCACGCGAGGGCGAAATTGAGATCGCCAAACGTATCGAAAATGGTCGCGAGATGATTATTTCGTCGTTGTGCGAAAGCCCAACCGTGATGAACATGATTCTTGAATGGCGCGACCGCCTAAGCAACGGCGAAATGCTGCTGCGCGAAGTGATCGACCTTGATGCCACCTATGGTGCCGGCACCGAAGAAAAATTTGCCGATGCCCAGCGCGAACAGGAATCGGCCATTGGTGGTGAAGAAGAGGAAGAAGCCGACGAGTACGATGCGCTTGAAGGTGGCCGCAAGGAGCAAGTAGAAGAAGATGACTACGATGATGAAGCCGTGCTTTCGCTGGTGGCGATGGAGCAGGAATTATTGCCGCAGATTCTTGAGAAGTTCGACGACTTTGCCAAAATGACCAAGCAACTGCGCAAACTGCAAGATAAAAAGCAGGGTGTTGCCATGGGCGAAGACACCAAAGTGACTGGTGCCGAAGAGAAAAAATATATCGAGCTGCGCCGTCAGATGGTGGAAATTATGCTCTCCATCCGCTTCAATAATATGAAGGTCGATGAGCTGATGCAGCGGCTTTATGGCATTAACCGCCGCCTGATTGCGCAGGAAATGCAATTGCTGAAACTGGCCGAAAAAAATAACGTGAAGCGCTTAAGCTTTCTGCAGAATTATAACGGCCACGAACTTGACCCAGATTGGCTAAAAAATGTCGCCAAGTTGAAGGAAAAAGGCTGGAAAGAGTTTGCCGAAAAAGAAAAGACAAACGTGGGCGAAATTCGTGGTGAGGTTTCCAAGATTGCCACCGAAACCGGGATGGATATTGCCGAGTTTAAACGCGTGGTGACGGCGGTGAGCAAGGGCGAGCGCGACGCCAGCCGCGCGAAAAAGGAAATGATCGAAGCGAACCTGCGCTTAGTGATTTCGATTGCTAAAAAATACACCAACCGTGGTTTGCAATTCCTCGATTTGATTCAGGAAGGCAATATCGGCCTGATGAAAGCGGTGGATAAATTTGAATATCGCCGTGGCTATAAATTCAGCACCTATGCGACATGGTGGATTCGCCAAGCCATTACGCGTTCGATTGCCGATCAGGCGCGCACGATTCGTATTCCCGTGCACATGATTGAAACCATCAACAAAATTGTGCGCACCAGCCGCCAGATGCTTCACGAAATGGGCCGCGAACCCACACCGGAAGAACTGGCCGAGCGCCTAGTGATGCCGATTGATAAAGTGCGCAAGGTGATGAAAATTGCCAAAGAGCCGGTGTCGCTCGAGACCCCGATTGGTGACGAGGAAGATTCACACCTTGGTGACTTCATTGAAGATAAAAACGCATTGCTGCCGATTGATTCAGCGATTCAAAGCAACCTGCGCGAAGTGACCACGCGTATTTTAGGTTCGCTAACGCCGCGTGAAGAGCGCGTGCTGCGTATGCGCTTTGGTATCGGCATGAATACCGACCATACGCTTGAAGAAGTGGGCCAGCAATTTAGCGTGACGCGTGAGCGTATTCGCCAGATTGAAGCGAAAGCATTGCGCAAGCTGAAGCACCCTTCGCGCTCGCGCAAAATGCGTAGTTTTCTGGATAATAACTAGGAGAGGCGCAATGGCTGCAACCTTTGGAACCCGTTGGTTTACCTTATGGAACGGCAAGCTTGTAGGCAGTGATGCTTTTGGCAACCGCTATTTCGAGGAAGCACGTTTGCGTAAAGGCAACGCCCGCAAAAAACGCTGGGTGATGTATAATGGGCTTGCCGAGCCTTCGAAAGTGCCAGCAGAATGGCATGGCTGGTTGCACCATACGCTCGAAACCCCACCAGATGCGGCGCGCCAGAAACGCTATTTCTGGCAAAAGCCGCATATCCCCAACCTTACCGGCACCGAGGGGCGCTATTTGCAGCAAGGCCATCTGCAAAAAGGTGGGCAGCGCGCAAAAAACAGCGCCGATTATGTGGCATGGAAGCCTGAATAGCTTTCGGGTTTCAGGTGTTGGTTTCCGTAACCTGCCCATGGTACATTTTACTGAAACCGCTTTATTCTTCACGCAATCTTGCTAGAACCTGAATGCAGAAACCTGAAACCTGAGGTGCGTATGGCCAATAATATGATCGAAACCGTAATGGGCGCTGTAGTGCTTACGGTTGCAGGCGGATTTCTCTATTTTGCCTATAGCAACAGCAACATTAAGCCGGTGGAAGGCTATAGCGTGACCGCCAATTTTTCGAATATCGCTGGGATTGGCCTTGGCAGTGATGTGCGCGTGGGCGGCATTAAAGTGGGGGTGGTGGAATCACTTACGCTTGACCAAAAAACCTATCAGGCAAAAGCCCTGTTTCGTATCAACGAGGAAATTAAATTGCCCAAAGATTCTTCGGCATCGGTGCAGAGTGAAGGGTTGATTGGCGGCAAATTTGTGGCGATTGAACCCGGCGGCGATGAAAACAACCTGAAGCAGGGCGATGCCATTACCCTTACGCAATCGGCAGTGAGCTTAGAAGAAATGATAGGCAAGTTCGTGTTCAGCGGTGGCGGCGTGGGCGACAAAAAAGACGGCAATGCAAAATCTGAAGGCAGCATCAATAATAGCTTAGGCCTTGAATAATGCTAAAATCGACGGTTGCTGCCTGTGGAATTTTGCTGCTGTGCGCGGCGCCCGCTGCGGCGCAAACGCCGCCCGGCCTTTATTCCACCAAACCTAACCCCGAGCCACCGCTGGCCGCACCTGCAAAAACGCCGTTTGGCATGCAACACCCCGATGCAGCGCCGCCGCCCATGAATAATAGTGGCCTGACCGCGATGCCGACTGCCGTGCCCGATTCGCCGCAGCAGCGCTTTGTGCCTACCATTCCAGCCGATACACCCGGGCTGCTTACGGGCGGCAACGCACCTGCGGGTGCCACGCCCGGTGCGCCACTCACCCCCAACCGTTATCAGCCCACGGTGCCGTTTGGCCGCGCTAGCGCCGAAGCCTTAGCGCCTGTGCCGGTGGGCCCACGCACCACCGTTGCAGCACCGGTAGAAAATATTGATGCCGGTGAGGTGGGTATTGCCGACCCCGCCGAAGTGACCAGCGAAGATCTGCCCCCCGCCGCCGTGCAAGACCCCACCGCCACGACCCCACAATCGGGTGCGGTGTTTGCCGAGGAGCCTGTTGATATTGGCCCGCGCGAAATGATTTTGCGTGGCCTGAATAAAGTGACCGCGCAGGAACAGGAAATTCGTGTGGTGGTGGGCGATACGGTGCGGTTTGGCCAGCTGGAAATTACCCCACGCGCCTGCCGCAATTCGACGCCAGAAAGCCAGCCGGAATCGGCTGCACTGGTGGAAGTGGCGGAATTACCCCCCGGGGTGGATGCGCCAGAAGAGGGCAAACCTGTGTTTAATGGCTGGATGTTTGCCTCGAGCCCTTCGCTTAGCGGGTTGGAACACCCCGTGTATGATGTAAGCGTGGTGGGCTGCGGCGAAGCCAAAGAAGTGGCAGCCACCCAAGCAAAACCCGCCGAATAACCCCCTATCTTCACATAACTGTCACACAAGCGACTGGCCAGTTTTGGTATAGTGACAATAATAACAAACAACGAAATCGCACAGAACATGCCCAGAAGAATACAGCTTTTTAATCCATCTCAGCCTGCAGAACAGCCGCAAGGCGATGGTCTTCCTGTTGGCATTGAAGGCAATAACCCAGGCAATATTAAGGCAAGCGGTAACCAACACCCTGGCCAAGTAGGTGTTATTTACAGTGATCGGGGAACAGCCTTTAAGCTGTTCAGAACGATGGCCGATGGCGTGGCTGCTCAAGCAGAGCTTATTATGCGCTATCAGGAAAGTGATAGATTCACAGGAATTCTTGCAAATCATGTGCGTGCGCTAGAGCAGCGTAACCCTCACTATGAGGATATGCAGCGTTATCGCTCGGGTATGAACGCGGCTGATGGCATTAATAACCTGGCTGAATTGATTATTGTGTACGCGCCACCAACGGATGCTAACCGTACCGATCAGTATATCGAATTTGTTGTGAACGATGTGCAACGCACTTTACGCCAACGTGCTGCAACACTTCGCAGCAGCGGCAATGAAGCACAGGCTGCAGACCTTGAACAGAAAGCAGCAAACTTTACTGGCCTTACCAATTTTAATTTACGTGAAGACCCTGTATTGCTTGCCGCAGTGCAAGAAGGCATGATGAAAATGGAGATCGGTACCAACCGCTTTAACCAGTATGTTGGTCGCAATAACGTTGACGAAGGTGTGCGCAGCATTACCGGTATGTCGCGTGAGGCTTGGGCATCACGGTTTAGTGACATTGATCCCGGCAGACTACCAGCAGGTGTTGATGCAAACCCTTACGGGCAAACACGCGAGGAACGTGAGCTTCCGATCCCAGCGGAACAGGAGCAAGATAACGCAGCTCAAGATATGTTTGGGCAAACGATTTTAGGGTTCCTTGCGCTGCTTTTTGCAGCAATGTTCAACATTAACCCAAACACACAAAGCCAGACGCCAGCACCAAATGGAACGGGGCAACAGCCTTCTACCACCACCGGACAATTTGCTGATGTTTCTAGCGTTTTCTCGGCGGATTCGAGGCGTTTCTTTGATACAAATGGCGATGGCAGAGTGTTAGCGAATGAAGTGCATTACCTTTTTTATGACCTA
>JBILFK010000145.1:0-4264 GCA_044351685.1 Rickettsiales bacterium
CTGTGTGGTGATTCGGCTTTCCGATGGCACATTTCATAGTGGCGTTGAAATTGATAGCGACTTCGATAAGGCAACCCCCAATGCTGAAATGAATGCGCTTACGCATGCTATTCCCAATCTGGTGCGTGCGAATGTCGAGCAGGTTTGGGTAATGGAGTTTGATCCTAAAGACATCGAACACAAGGTCATGGAAACATCCTCCAAAGAAGGGTTAGAACGAATTTTGAAGCGCACCACCTCCCCTGAAGCGCTGAAAGTCACCTTCATTCCCTTCAATGGTGGCGAAGAAAAAGATTTGGCGCGCGTTCAGGGATCCATCAAGCCTTTTGGCATCAATCAGATTTTCCCATCGAATTTTGCTGGGAATCAGGGTGTTTCTGGCGCTTCTGGCCGATAATCGTAATTTCCGCTTTATTTCTGCGAAAACCTTGCTATAGCAGCGCATTCAATTGAGTTTTTGGAGATAATCATGGCTGTTCCTAAGCGGAAAACATCCCCCTCGCGTCGTGGTATGCGTCGCTCGCACCACGCGCTTGATGGCACGACGGTACGCGAAGATAAAACCTCGGGCGAAATTAAGCGCCCACACCACGTGTCGCCCGATGGCCATTATCGTGGCCGCAAAGTGACCGACGCTAAAGTTAATAAATAACCTTATTGCGAGGTCTTGCCTATGCTTCCGATTGCTCTGGATGCCATGGGCGGTGATAAAGCACCTGAATCTGTGGTTCAGGGCGCAAGGCTGGCATTACGTTTTTTTCCGGAAGCCAGATTCATTTTTTTTGGCGATGAATCGCAAATCATTCCGCTTATTCAAAAAAACAAACCACTAGCTTCGATTTCCGAAGTGCACCACACGGCGGTCGCCATTCCTATGCATGAAAAGCCGGCTGTAGCGATTCGGCAAGGCCGCAATTCAAGCATGCGATTGGCGATCGATGCTGTTGCCGATGGGCGTGCCTGCGCATGTGTTTCGGCGGGAAATACAGGCGCACTCATGGCGATTGCAAAAATTGTGCTCAAAACACTGCCGGGCATTTTGCGCCCAGCAATTACCGCAACGGTTCCCGCCAAAACACGCCCAGTAGTGCTACTGGATATGGGGGCGAACATTGATTGCACATCGGATTATCTCGTGCAGTTTGCGCTGATGGGCGATGCCTATGCCCGCGCAGTGCTTGGGGTGCAAAACCCTAAAATCGGCTTACTGAATGTGGGTTCAGAAGAAATGAAGGGGCATGATGAGGTGAAGCTGGCCCACCGATTGCTGCGTGAATCGGGCATGTCGATTGATTATCACGGGTTTGTTGAAGGCAATGATATTCTGGAAGGCACTACCGATGTTGTAGTTACCGATGGTTTTACGGGTAATATTGCGCTTAAAACCGCCGAAGGTGCATCGCGGCTTATCTATAATACCCTTAAGCAGGCAGTGGAAAATTCGTTTGCTGCTAAAATCGGCTATTTGCTTGCGCGCCCAGCGATTAAAATGGCGCTGCGTAAATTTGATCCTCGCAAACATAACGGCGCTATTTTGCTGGGCTTAAACGGCGTAACGGTAAAAAGCCACGGCAGTGCCGATGCGAAAAGTTTTGCCAATGCCATTAAAGTTGCCGCCACACTCGTAGAACAACAGGTAAACGATAAAATCATTGAAGAGCTCGGTCGGCATGCTATGACACCGGAAATTTCTCAGCTCGCTTCCGTGTAATTTTCATGAATCCTCGCTACGTTATTCGCGCCACCGGCAGTTATTTGCCCGAACGTATTCTCACCAACCAGGAACTTGCTGGCATGGTCGATACCAATGATGCGTGGATCACTGAGCGCACGGGCATTCGCGAGCGGCATATTGTGGCCGAAGGGCAAACCACATCGGATATGGGAATTATTGCTGCAAAACGTGCGCTAGAAGCTGCGGGCATGGATGCCAGCGCTATTGATGGCATTGTGGTAGGTACTTCTACCCCCGATAGCACCATGCCATCGGTTGCAGCAAAAATTCAAACAGCGCTGGGCATTAAAGGCCCTGCGGTGGATGTGGTAGCGGCCTGCACAGGCTTCGTGTATGCGCTGGCAACCGCGCAAGGCTGGTTACAAATGGGTTTGTGTAACCATGTGTTGGTGCTTGGCGCAGAATCGATGTCACGCATTATGGATTGGAGCGATCGCAGCACCTGCATTTTGTTTGGTGATGGCGCTGGCGCCGTAATTTTATCGAAAACACATGATACCGAACGCGGCATTCACGCCATTAAATTACAAGCCGATGGCCAGCTTGCGGGCCTACTTGGCACCAAGGGTGGCGTTTCCTCCACGCAAACGGCAGGATTATTTTTCATGCACGGTCAGGAAGTGTTCAAGCATGGCGTAGAAAAAATGGCCGCCATTACCCGTGAAACGGTTGCTGCTGCGGGCAAAAATTTGAGTGATGTCGATTGGCTGATTGCGCATCAGGCCAATGGCCGCATGATTCGCATGATAGGTAAACAGCTAGGCATTGCCGAAGAAAAATGCGTCATTACCGTGGGGCATCACGGCAATACTTCTGCCGCTTCCATTCCGTTGGCGCTTGATGAAGCAGTGCGAAATGGCAATGTGCGCGAAGGAAATTTACTGGCATTACCTGCGCTTGGCGCTGGACTTACCTGGGGCTGTTGTGTAATAACAATGTAGTAGCTCACTATCTCAGAGGTTTGCTTATGTCTAAAACCCTTACCCGCGCCGACCTATCTAGCTCGGTCTATCGTGAAATCGGCCTTTCTCTTTCAGAATCCACCCAACTGGTAGATGCTGTGCTTGAAGAAGTGGCGATCGCGCTTTCAGAAGGGCATTCGGTAAAGCTCTCTTCGTTCGGCACATTTAAACTTCGCCGCAAAAAAGAGCGCGTAGGCAGAAATCCAAAAACGGGCGTGGAAGTTCCTATTACGCCACGCACTGTGCTTACCTTCAACACTTCGAACATTCTTAAAAGCAAAGTAAACGGCGGTTCTGGCGCCGGCGTTTCGGATGATGCATAATTTGCTTTACGTTTGAAGCTTCCTTAGGCAAACCATTACCAACAAAACAAAAAATTTCGGCAAGAGGTTACCATGGTTCATGCAGATTTACTGCAATTCGCGGCCGCGTCTGAAGCGCTCGACGATAAACGCAAAGAAAAAGCCCCAGGCGCACTGCGCACCATCAGCGAAGCTTCTGAAATTCTCGATGTACCTCAGCATGTGCTGCGCTTCTGGGAAACCAAATTCGCCCAGATAAAACCACTAAAACGCAATGGTGGCCGACGGTTTTATCGCCCAGAAGATATCGAAGTTTTGCAGCAAATTAAATTCCTGCTGTACAAGCAGGGCTACACCATTAAGGGTGCCAAAAAAGCCATCGAAGAATTTGCAAAAATCGTCGATAGCACATCGAATCCTAAGGCAAGCGCCGATTGGTTTGCCAGTGTGCCCCCTGCCAATATCAACGATAATGCTGCGCCCTCACCTGCGCCAACGGCCGATGCACCAAAAGAGCTGAAAACAGCTTCACAGGCATCGCTGGCAGATATTAAGGCGGAATTGAATTCGCTGCGCAGCATGCTTACCCAGCACTTGCCACAATAAGTCACACGCGAAAATCTGGCCCTGAAAATGGTCGGAATGACAGGATTTTTCTCGGCCAAATGGCCTCGTGTCATTTCCTAAACTCGCGCTGCTCGTTAAGTAAATAGTGAACTCAGGTTCATTCACCACATCGTGCCGACCATTTTACGCGCCATAAATGGCACTTAAAATGGTCGGAATGACAGGATTTGAACCTGCGACCCCTAGTCCCCCAGACTAGTGCGCTACCGGGCTGCGCTACATTCCGACATTTTTTACAATAGGAAGCCCGATGTAAAACCATACCCCTATCGGAGCAAGCTATTTCTTAGTTGACTGGTTATTAAGAGCTTTTTAACCAATCTACGGTATTGGTTGTTATAAGGTAATTTAAAAAAAAGGAAAAAACTATGAACGATAGAGTCAGAGATGCACGCATGGATGCCGCGCTTGACGCATTTTACGAAGCAGCCGGCGGTAGATATAATCCAGACCCGCGAGATCCTCGTGATGTGAATTTCAGTCTGATGACACAGTTCAGCAATGAATTAAGCATGAGAGTTAATGATGGTATGAGTGTACATGATGCTTCCGCTGCAGCAATTCGGGAGATGTTTCCTAACGGATACAGGGGGAAGCCGAACGACGGGCTGGATATGACTGATTTTGACAATATTTAT
>JBILFK010000203.1:0-4240 GCA_044351685.1 Rickettsiales bacterium
CGATCCGTCGATCATCGCCGAAATGATTGGCGCCGTCGCGCGCTCCAAGGGAATGAGCCAAGTTGCGGAAACGGCAGGGTTGTCCCGAGAGAGCCTTTATCGCGCGCTCAGCGCGCAAGGAAACCCGACGCTGGATACGACAATGCGCGTTCTGGAGGCGCTGGGATTGCGCTTGAGCGTGGAGAAAGTCGGCGGGGTGTAGGGACGGGTTATCCCAGGACCGGAAGTTCGACTTCACTGGCCAGAAGGCACCCGAAAACAGACGTATGCCCCCAAAGTCCTTTCGGCAAAGCCGATGACGGCCGTTGGATGACGCGCAAGCCAGGTCGGCTTTCCGGAGCATTCCGGACATGCGACCCTTAGCATTTCCCAGGACGCGGAAATGTGTCAGTGCGCCTTCGCCTCCGCGCGCTCTAACGCTGCGCTATCGGATTGCTCGTAGCCCCTTCAGAGCGCCTCGTGCTCAGATTGCGCGACCTTGAAGTCGTGCCAGGCGCGATCCAGCGCAGGCGCCAAACGCGCACGCGCATTGATGATCTCGCTTGTGAGGCTACGAAGCTCGCTCGGCCCCTTCTGCAGAGAACTGATCGCCATGCGCCGGCGCTGATCGATTTCCGCGTCGAGCCGTGTGATCGCCGCGGGGTTCACCGGCTCGGCCGGGTTGAAGCGGAAATTCTTCTCGTGGCGCGCCTTCCACTTGAGAAGCTCCCCGGCGAGCGCTTCGCCGAAGCCGGTGATGCGGAGGATTTTGCGCTTCTCGATATCGGCCGCGGTCTCAATCCCGAACGACGCCAAGGTCGTCGTCCGGCTTGCGCCAATGTTCGGGATGACGGCGTTGTCGATTCGGAAGCGATCGAGATAACGCTGCTTCTGTTCAGCCAGCCGCTCTTGTTCAAGCTTGCGAATGCCGTCGGCCCTAATCCCCGGCAGCGCCTCAAGCGTGCTGCGCGCGCCTTTGAGATCGAGCATCAACTTGTTGTAGGCGTCCGTGCTCGCCTCCTTTTGCCAGCGCGCCAGCAACGAATTCCATTGCGTCTCGGCGCTCCGTATCTTGCTGAGCGCCGCCGCCATTTTCTCGGCCGGCACGCGCGGCCACACGAACCAGCCACTGACCGCGCCCACTATGGCGAACATGATGCCCCCGCCGCCCTCGCCTGCGCTTGAACAGCCGACGACACCGGCCAACATCATGGCAAGCGCTGCATACGTGCGCGCCTGCTTGATCCATTTCGGCGGCGTCGTCAGATCCTTAGGCCGAACCCACGGCTTGTTTGATGGCAGCGTCGGTTCCGGCGGTGGTGCTGGCGCTGCTTCAATCATGCGCCAAAGCGCTGCAACATCGACTGTGGTCGTCGTTGTGGTGAAAGTCTGCGGCGCGCCGAAGAGGCGCACTGCGGTCGCCTGTTCGACCTCACACCAACAACATTTGGAGAGATGTCCTGGATAATGGTGTGTTGCTGCCTGTCCACACTGCTTCAGGTTCGATTTCAAGTTTGCGAGCAAGCTAACCCAATCGGTTGCACGCGGCCGTGCGCTACCATTCGCGGTGAACGCAACTTCAAAGAATTGCCCTAGCGCGCTCGGCATTGCGCCGAGCGCAATGGCGCCAGGCGGGCGCGTCAGCCCCGTAGGACGCGCGCTGTAGGCAAAGCGCCCCTCCACAATCGCTTTATCGACGGGCATATCGCCCGATCCTGAATAGACGCCAGCGTACGGGTGGCGGCCCATGAAGAGCAGATGGAACAAGAGAACGGCGAGACCGAAATTGTCGTGATCGGCCGTGCGTCTCAATCCTCGGAACGGCTTGCCCTGTAATTCCGGCGGCGTGAACAGCGGCGTGCCCACGTCACATGAATAGGTCCGCCCGCCGCTCGCGACCTGAAACGAGTCACAATCGATGAGGATGACGCGCCCGTCTTTGCCGATCAGACAATGGCCGTGATTGACGTCGCCAACGACGTGGCCTTCCTGATGCACCGTGGCGAAAGCGCGCGCGATGTTTGCCGCGACATGCGCGATGAAACGAAAGTCGACCGTCGGAAAGCTCTGCTGGCGACTCTTCGGGCTATAAAGTTTGTGAACGTCGCCTCCCCCCGCGCGCGGCATGACGAAGCCGCGGGGCGCGCCCTTTGAGTCGACCACCAGATCCTCCGGCCAAGCCGCTACCTTCAGCAGATTGGGGGCCGCCACCGCCGCCATAGCTTTGAGCTTTTGGACCTTCTCCGGCGCGGGCGGCTTCAGATAGAGCTTTACGGCCCTATCGGTGCCAAGTTGAAAGACCGCTCCTTCGCCGCCGCGTCCGATTTCCAATCCAAGTGAGACCTGTCCGCCTTTGGCGAAAAAGAGCGCGCTCATGGGAGCCCGCCCTTAGCGGGCGGACTACGCGCCGCGATCACCAGCGATAGATCATCGTCGGTGCGCTGGCGCACGCGGGCACTCATCAGAAAGTGGGTATGGAGCTGGCCCGCGAGCTTGGTCAGTTCGCCGCTGGCCGTCTCACTGCGAAGCGCTGGCAGCAACCCTTCGAAGAACGGCGAGTGCGCCAGTTGCGCTGCGTAATCGAGCGCCAGCACCTCAAGCCCGTCGCTCATGAGCGCGAACTCGAACACATACGGCGCAAGTTCTGTGACTTCCCACTGATCGGCGGCGTTCACGTCCGTCACGAAATACGTGGTGTTTGCGAATTCACCGCGCTGGGGCCAGAACACCCATTCCCAACCGTCTTGGCCCTGATTCACCGCGATGAGGCCGTCGCCGATTTGAAGCGCGGCGCCCCCTGTATCCGAAAGCGCGACGAGCTGTAACGTGCAAGCATAGGCGCGCACGTCGCCGTCGACACCCGCCTCACCCACGATGGCGTCGCGCGCCGCGTGCGCGGCGGCGCGTAGCGCATCGAGCCCAACTGCATCTTTCGCTCGCGCTTCGTTGAGGAGGTGCGCCAACGCCGCGTTGACTGCGAGTTCTGCGCCCTGTTCAGCGAATGCAGCCGATCCAGCGCCGTCGGCCAACGCAGCGATCACCCAACGCCCGTGCGAGGTGATTGCACATCTATCCTGACAAGGCAGCTCCAGGCGTTCGTGCGACACGCCCTGCGCTGTCGCGCACACATATCGCCACATGTCAGCCGCCGGCGACGCCCCAGCCATTGGGCGCCGTTGGATTATCCAACGGCGGCTCTTCACTCGGCGTTGAACGCGACACTGAACCTAGCGAGTTCGAGAGCCAAACGAACATCTCGCGGAACGCTAGGCCTTTCAGCTTCAAGGGCTCACGCACAGCGACCTGACGCAGGCGGTCCATGTCCGCCCCTTCGACGCCCACCGCGTAGAACATGAAGCTCTTGCTCGCCTCGCCTTCGCGAATATGCGCGGCCGCCGACGACGGATCATCGGTCGGCGCGCCATCCGTGATCATGAATACCCACGGCCGATAATGGCCCACGCCGTTGGCCCGGTAGATCGCCTTACGGTCTGCAACTAGTTGCAAGGCTTGGTTGATCGCCGCGCCCATCGGCGTGTCGCCATTGGCATGCAGCGTTTGCGGGATGAATTGGTCAGCGGTGACAAAATCATGATTGATGCTCACCGGCCCGAACGTGATGATCGCGATCTCCACCCGCTTTGCGGCCATGTCATCGCTCTTGAGCTCTGCGGCGAAGACGCGAAGACCTTCGTTCAGCGCCGAGATCTTCTCCCCGCTCATGGAGCTCGAAGTGTCGAGCAGCAAGACGCACGCGCAACGCGTCTCGGGGTTCTCGGCAAAATCAACAGCGCCGAACGGCACCTGCTCCAACTCGCTCATCGCGGCCTCCACTCCATACAACGCTGTATAGCCGCGGTTTGCACCGAACGCGAGAACGCATCGGACTGCACCTAGGTCCACGCTGCGCCCGCAATTAGGCAGCCTCTAAACGCTTCCAAACCTTTCAACGCTCTGATTTGTGGCCACGAAGGACAAGTCAAGCCGTGCAAATGTCGCCGCCGCCTTGGCCCAGCGGCCGTCATGCAAGCAACCCTGCTAGGGTTGGGGAAGCGGGATCGGGCGGGCGGCGAACGGCTGGATTGCGTCGCCGTTCGGTCGGATACGACTGGTCCTCATTCAGGCTGATAGGGGCCGGTCTCACAATAGGCGCCGAAGCTCAGCTTCCAATCCGCCCGTCGATCCATGGAAGCTTTTGATCATAGCGTCCAAGAATGGACCCGGTCGAAGCTTCTTCAGATCAAGAGGATACCCTGCTCGG
>JBILFK010000146.1:0-4232 GCA_044351685.1 Rickettsiales bacterium
CAGTAATCTATATCAGCATTATGGTATGACCGACCGTTTGGCTGCATGAATTTGTGCTTCAGAACTCCTCTTCATTTACCTGAAGGGGAGTTTTTGGGGTGCGCGGTAAAGGCTGCCAAAGATGCACGTGTTGCGGGTGCCCACGATTAAGTGCGGCCCTCCTTACAAAACCGCAATAAATGCTTCGAGCGCCTGTTCGGCGGCGGCGTGCTCTTTCTGAATTTGGCTATAGCTTTGATTCAGGCGCTTTAGTTGGCTAGCATCGCCTTGTGCCGCGGCATTGGCGAGTTCATTTTCCAGTGCATCTTTGCGCGCGGTAATCAGCGCGAGGGCTTCTTCGAGTTTTGCGGCGTGTTTTTCGGTATCGTTGCTGCCAGATTTATTATGCGATTTTTTGCCGCGGGCTTCTTGCTTGGTGCCTTCGCGTTCGCGCTTGCGTTGCTGCACCACCAGTTTTTTATAGGCCTCTAAATCATCTTCATAAGGCACGCAGGTGCTATCGGCCACTAACCACAAACGGTCGGCGACGTTTTCTACTAAATGCGGATCATGGCTGACTAAAATCACTGCGCCGGTATAGTTGTTAAGCGCTTGCGTTAGCGCTTCGCGTGCATCCATATCCAGGTGGTTGGTGGGTTCATCGAGCAGCATAATATGCGGCGCATCGTAACTCATCAGGCAGAAAAGCAGGCGGGCTTTTTCGCCGCCCGATAATTCGCCCACCTTGGTATCGGCTTTATCTTTATCAAAGCCAAATTTACCAAGCGCCGCGCGCACCTTTGGTTCTGCCACGCCCAGCATCACTTCCTGCATGGTTTGGTAGGGCGTCAAATGCACTTCCAACTCATCGGTTTGGAATTGCGCGAAATACCCCACCTTAAGCTTGCCAGATTTATGAATTTCGCCAGCCATCGCCTTTAAGCGGCCCGAAAGCAATTTCACCAATGTCGATTTACCGTTACCGTTTGCGCCCAGCAGCGCAATGCGATCATCCATATCGATACGCAAACTAAGGTTCCGCAAAATCGGTTTTCCGGGTTCGTAGCCCGCATCGACATTTTCGAGCGTAATGAGTGGCGAGCGTAATTCTGGAGGCTCGGGGAAAATAAACGCGGTCACGCGTTCGGCCATCACCGCATCGACAATATCCATTTTCTGAATCGCCTTCAGGCGGCTTTGCGCTTGCCTTGCCTTGCTGGCGGTAGCGCCAAAGCGATCGACAAATTTTTGCATATGCTCTTTTTGCTTCAGCTGCTTTTCGCGTAGCGCCTGCTGGTTGAGCATTTTTTCGGCGCGCCGGCGCTCGAACTCATCGTAGGTACCAGTATAGGCATTCATCTTTTTATCTTCCATATGTAAAATATGGGTGACAGTTTTATTCAGAATATCGCGGTCATGGCTGATGATGATCAGCGTTTCGGTAAAGCGCATCAGGTAGCTTTCCAGCCATACCATCGCTTCGAAATCGAGGTGATTGGTGGGCTCATCGAGCATTAGCAAATTGGGACGACGGAAGAGGGTGGCAGCCAGCGCCACACGCATGCGCCAACCCCCCGAAAAATCCGAGATGGGGCGGTTCTGCGCTTCTTCGTTAAAGCCGAGGCCGGAAAGAATTGTGGCGGCGCGCGCTGGTGCATCGTAGGCACTGATTTCATCGAGGCGCGTGTAAATATAACCCATGCGGTCCGGGTCATGCACCGTTTCTGCTTCCAGCATCAGGCTTGCGCGTTCGGTATCGGCGGCGAGCACAACATCGATCAGCGGTGTATCGTCTTCGGGTAAATCCTGCTTCACCCAACCAATGCTGGTGTTTTTTATCAGGCTAATGTCACCGCTATCGGCAATCAACTCGCCGGTGATGAGTTTAAATAACGTGGATTTACCCACGCCGTTAGGCCCCACCAGCCCCACGCGGTGCCCTGCCGATATGGAAAGCGAGGCTTTATCAAGCAGCGTACGGCCGCCAACGCGGTAGGTTAAATCTTGAATCGTGAGCATGATGCCGTGACGGTAAAGGTGAAAAGCGGCGCAAACTAGAGGTGCGCAGGCTTCAGGTCAATCATGCGTTTTGTTTTTTACCGCGAATCACGTATGTTATAGAAACAAGACTGTTGTGTGGAATGGCGCGGATTTGTAGGATGCCGTTATGGTATCGTTTGAAACTGTTCCAGATAACTTGCGCAAAGCGCTTAAGCGTGAGCTTGAGAGCGGTGAGCGCGTAGTATGGCATGCGCAGCCTATTCCACGACTCTATGTGCAAAAAGCAAAAAAACTGCTCTGGTTTGCAGTGCCGTGGACGGGCATTAGTGCCGCCATCGGTTACGCGTTTATCGAAAAAGCGGATCCACTTGGTTTCGGTTTTATGTTGGTTTTTGGATGCATTGGGCTGTGTTTGCTGTTCGCTCCTCTCACCATGCTTTCAGCAGCACGTCGCACCCTTTATGTTGTCACCGACAAGCGCGCAATTATTCTACAAAAGAGTAATAAGTTGAAGATACGCAGTGTCTATCCGCGCCAATTCAAGGAAATTAGCAAAACCATATATGAAAATGGTTCAGGCGATGTGTTGTTTGCGGGTATCGAAGAATTTGGTGGGGAAAACCAACGCTATATCGGCCTTGAAGGGTTTGAGGCGGTGGAGGATGCAACGGCAGCGGAACGTGCACTTCATGCGCTTTTGATGGGTAGCGCAGAATAACTCGTCATTGTAGTGGTGGCTTGCATACGGCGGCTGGCTCCGTTAAGAGCGCGGCATGAATGCGCGCGTATTGCTGAGTTTAGAAGATGTGCACCTGACCATGGGCAGCAAAAAACTGTTCGAAGGGGTGAATTTGCACATCGCCGAGAAAGATAAAATCTGTTTGGTGGGGCGCAACGGCGCTGGAAAAACCACACTAATGAAGCTGGTGGCGCAAGAGCTGGAACTGGATGCGGGGAAGCGCTTTGTGTATCCCGGTGCAACGATTGGGTATTTGGCGCAGCAAACCAGCTTTGAAGCGGGCGACCGCGTGCGCGATTATGTGATGCGCGGCCTCAAGCCAGAAGACCGAGGCGAGGAATCGCAGCACCGCGCCGATATGGTGCTTGCGCCATTAGGGCTGGATGCTGATGCGCCGATGGCGTATTTATCGGGGGGGCAGTTGCGCCGCGCAGGGCTGGCGCAGGCCTTGATATGCGAGCCGGATATTTTAATGCTCGATGAACCCACTAACCACCTGGATCTGGAAGCCACCTTGTGGCTAGAAAATTATATTGCGCGTTCGCGCAGTGCGGTGCTGTGCGTGAGCCATGACAGGGCATTTTTAAGCGCCTTCACCCACCGTGTGTTCTGGATAGATCATGGCACAGTGCGTGTTGCGCCTACGGGGTATGCGGGGTTCGACGCATGGGCAGAACAGGTGCTGGAGCAGGAAGCTCGCACACTGCATAACATGCAGAAAAAACTGAACTCGGAGTTGGATTGGACACAAGGCGGAGTAACCGCAAGGCGCAAGCGCAACCAGCGCCGCATGAACGAGCTGCACCGCCTGCGCGAGAAGTTAAAAACCGATAAAGCTGCCTATCAACAGAAAATTCAGGCAATCGATGTCGACCCTCTAAAGCCAACACCTGCATCCAAAATTGTGGCGGAGTTTAAAAATGTCAGCAAACATTTCATGCGTGACGGTAAAAAAATCACCATTCTCAATGATTTTTCGCGGCGCATTCAGAAGGGCGATCGTATCGGTATCTTAGGTCGCAATGGTTCGGGTAAATCGACCTTTCTGAAAATGCTGATTGGCGAAATGGAGGCTGATAGTGGCCATATTTTTCGCAGCAAAAAAATTGATCTGGCGTATTTCGATCAGCACCGCAGTGCGCTTGATCCTTCTAAAACGCTCTGGCGCACGCTCGCGCCGAATTCCGATTATGTGTATATCGGCAGCGGTGACGATAGAAAACACAAACATGTGGCTGCCTACCTGAAAGATTTTTTGTTTGATCCCAAACGCGCCAAAGATGAAGTGGGCACGCTTTCGGGTGGCATGCAGAACCGACTGATGCTGGCGTTTACACTGATCAATCCCGGCAATCTGATGATTCTCGATGAGCCTACTAACGACTTAGATATGGATACGCTCGATATGCTGCAGGAAATTTTAGCATCGTATCAGGGCACGCTGATTATTGTAAGTCATGACCGAGATTTCCTTGACCGCACGGTGAGCGAGGTATTGGCCTTTGAAGGCAAT
>JBILFK010000147.1:0-4219 GCA_044351685.1 Rickettsiales bacterium
ACATTCAGGAAGCTGCCGCGCGTGGTGGACGTATTGTAGTGTTTTCTGATGCAAAAGGCTTAGAAACACTTGCGGGCATTACACATTACAGTGTTTCGCTGCCGACCCTACACCCATTTGTGAACCCGATTTTATATGCGATTCCGGCGCAATTACTCGCGTATCATGTGGCGGTGCTTAAAGGCACCGATATTGATCAACCGCGGAATCTAGCAAAATCAGTTACTGTGGAATAAGCAGCAAAATGCTGCCAGCCCAAGCCACGGCAAAAGCGATGGCTTGTTTTTGTTTGCATAACGCCCCAAGCAGTAAAATGCCGAGTGGCACGGCAAATAAATCCCACGCGTGCATGGGAAGCAGCAAGCCAAGCAGTGCCGCCCACCAAATATAAGGCGTTTCCACCTGAACAGGCTTTTGGCGAATACGTTGCACTGTATAGTGCACTACCAGTGCCAGAATAAGCGCCACCACGCTGCCTTTAATGGCCGGAAAAATGGAGGCGTCGCGCAGCGTGCGCATGAATAACACGCAAACCCATGCGTAGCTGTAAATGCTCGCAGAAAGCCAACCTTGATGCCATTGAATCGCAGCTAAAATAACCACGAACACACCTGCCGCGGCCGCCAGCAAAAACATTTCACCCATGCCAAACGCCAAAAAATACCCCACAAAAATAGCTAAACACGCCACTTCGATCAGCGTGTAAATGCCGGGGATAGAGGCAGCACAATAGCGACATTTTCCGCGTGTTGAGAGATACGAAATAATCGGGAATAGATCGATAGGTTTCAGGTTCGTATTGCAACTGCCGCAAAACGGATGCCGCTCGAACGGTGTTTTACCAATAGGTAACCGATACACTACCGAGCACGCATAATTACCAATCGCAGGGCCAAGCACCAGCATCCACACCAGCCCCATTAAGGTGGTGGCGTGCGTGTTCATCCACTCGAGTAGCATGACTAATTCGTTACGTTGGCTTTAGGATTCACCAAACTATCAAGGTAGCGGCCTTGAAAGAGCGATAGGCCAAGCATTTGGCCATAACGAATCGCCTGTTCGTTATCGCAGCGTGTTAAAATCACGCGGTTTACGCCGCATCGTTTTACGGCTTCTGCTAACATCACGTTCTGCGGCGATTTGGCATCGAGATCAGTATCAGCATTCCATTGCAACTTAATAAGGTCAAAACCTAGGCGCTGTCTGTCGATTTGCGGAAAACTTAAATCGGTTACGCCATCAAGGCACACACGGTAACCCAGCTTCTGCGCGACATCTTTAGCAATCAAGAATGCGGCCATATCGGCGAATACATCGGCGATCTGCAATTCCATGACAATCGATACCTTTACGGCAGGCTTTACCGTTGCGTCGAATTCAGTAAAACGGTTGGAAAGTAGCGTAGGAATATTGAGGTTAATGCTCACCGGTGTGTGCAGATAGGTGGTGGGATCGTTCTGTAAAAGCTCGAGCATTTTATCATCCAGCACCTGCGTCAGATACTTGAAGAGCCAGCGGTTGCTGATGATATCGATTTCTGTACCCAATAATTTTTTGAGCTCGGCGATATTGATATACATTTCATCAAACACCGTGCGCACTGCCGTATCGGGAATCGATGCACACACGGGCTGCCGACGAATAACACCGCTAATATCGGCGGCACGCAAATCGCGCTCAATACCCGCTAAACTGCTCGCATTAAAATAAAACGATGAGTTGGCAGATGTTGGTTTTGCCAGTTCTTTTTTGTCGCCGGGCTTTGCAGTTGGCACGCTGCCGGGCTGCATGGTTTTGGGCATGGGGCGCTGTTCGGCCTGCGTTTTACGCACGCGCTGCACCAAGCGACGCTTAATCAAATTCAAGAAAACTTCGTACGCTGTTTCCAGATCATATAAGGTGGCAAATTCGGGGTTTTCATCACCTTCGGGGCTGTAGGCAAGAGGATCATCCATGAATAAATAGCGCAACTGGAACACCATTTTATCCATGAGCGGCTTAGGCACTGATTTTACCACCACATAGATGGTGCAATCTTCGCAGATAAAAATCGCGCCATCACGATCGCCCAGCAGATCGTTCAGTAAGTTCAGTGCAATTTTAATCTGATATTCACTTTTGTAGTGTTCAAGCAGGTTCGAAAATGCAAACGCAACCGCTTGCCAACCCGGTAATTTATCCGCCAGGTTGCTAAGAAGCTCGATTAGATTTGCTTCAGTTTCGCGTTGAACCATTTTCATAGAATAAACCGTACCTGCGATAAACAATTAGTAGCGTTCATTATCCTCGTCGTCTTCATCTTCTTCGTCATCGTCGTTATCTTCATCCTCTTCTTCGTCTTCTAAATCATCCAGCGTATCAACCAGCACCTGACCGGCCATTTCTTCCATAAACATATCATCGTCGGCGTCATCACTTTCGGTGCCGGAATCATCATCCTCGTTGTGCTCTTCCACCTCGTCAAGCGATTCCACATCTTCCATGGCATCTTCGAGCGTTTCAAGCTCGGTGATGGCACCGCCACTACCATCTTCAACGGTTTCAGGTAAATCTAGCCCATCGAGCAAGCGCGCCTCGTCATCGAGTGGACGCATTTTTTTAACAGGCTTTAGTGCTTCAGGTACCTTTTTAGATTTTACTTTGCTGGGCTTAACAGCTTCTGGCTTCCATGCATGCTTGCATTTTGGGCACGTAATCGGGATGGCATCAAAATCATAGAATTTTGCTGCGCATTTGGGGCATTGCCGCTTGGTTCCTAAATTCGCTGGGGCGCTAACTGATTTTGGCATCCCATTCCTCCACTGTATAATTCCTAAGGCTTGCTTCTTTTTGATGTTCGTTGCAAAAGCATTGCTACAACTACCCTAACGTTATTTCGAAACAAAACGCAATAGCTGGCATGGCATCATCCACGAACAATATTTATCAACCGATTACTGCCCGAAAAAGTGGCGCGCTACACGGCGCTGTAACGGTTGCTGGGGATAAATCGATTTCGCATCGCGCGCTGATACTCGCAAGTCAGGCGCTTGGCACCACGACAATTCATGGTTTACTTGAAGGCGAAGATGTCCTTCGTACCGCAGATGCGCTGCGTAAATGCGGTGTCTCCATCGAAAAAGATAGCACAGTATGGCGTGTGAGCGGTGTAGGAATTGGCGGGCTGAGCGCACCTTCTGATATTCTGGATATGGGCAATGCCGGCACCGGTGTACGGCTGATGATGGGGCTGTTGGCACCCTACCCGTTTCAGGCACAATTTACCGGCGATGATAGCCTGAAAAAGCGCCCCATGCAGCGTGTGATGCTGCCTCTTGAAAAAATGGGTGCACGTTTCATTGCCAGCGATGGCAACCGCTTGCCGCTGGCCATGCAGGGCGCTGCAACCCCGATGCCTGTGCATTACACGCTGCCTGTAGCATCGGCGCAAATTAAATCGGCGATTTTACTTGCCGGGTTAAACACCCCTGGCCTCACCACCGTGATAGAACCCGAAGCCACCCGCGACCACACCGAGCGCATGTTGCGCTATTTTGGTGTTCCCGTCACGGTAACCCACGCCGAAGAAACAGGCACCATTATTGCACTCGAAGGGCAGCCGAATCAATCGTTCGCCGACCGCGAATTCCATGTACCCGCCGATCCTTCATCGGCAGCGTTTTTGATTGTCGCCGCATTATTAGTGCCGGGTTCTGAAATGACCGTAAAAAATGTGTGCCTAAACCCGCTGCGTACCGGCCTGTTTCAAACACTCGAAGAAATGGGCGGCGACATCAGTTACCATAACGTGCGCGATGTTGGCGGCGAAACGATTGGCGATATTACTGCGCGCCATAGCCAACTTACCGGCACAGAAGTGCCGGCGCTTCGTGCCCCTTCAATGATCGATGAATACCCCATTTTGGCTATGGCCGCAGCCTGCGCACATGGCCGCAGCGTCATGCATAATGTGGCCGAGTTGCGCGTAAAAGAAAGCAACCGATTAAGCGCTATTATTGAAGGCTTACACGCGTGCGGGGTTGATGCGCGTGAAGAAGGCGACACGCTGGTGGTGCATGGCCGTGGCCACCCACCGATGGGCGCCAGCAGCACGATTGTGACACATTACGATCACCGCATTGCCATGAGTTTTCTGATATTAGGCTTGGTCACTGAGAACGCGATTACGGTGGATGACACGCGCGCTATTGCCACCAGCTTCCCCAATTTTGTTTCGCTT
>JBILFK010000148.1:0-4208 GCA_044351685.1 Rickettsiales bacterium
TGAATGAAAGCTCGGCCATGCTGGTGGGGTTGATGAAAAACATGCTCGATGCCTCACGGCTCGATGCGAACATGGTGGAAATTGAACGCCGCGAGATCAATCTGGAAAAAATTGTGCGGGAAGTCGCGCATATCATCGCACCTAAAGCGGAAGCCAAGGGGCTTAACCTTCGTATTGCTATTGGGCCCATGCCCGTTACCATGATCGGCGATTCTCTGCGTATTCAGCAGATAGTGCTGAATTTGCTTAGCAACGCCATCAAGTTTACAGCTGCTGGCGATATTCGTTTAGACGTAGAAGCGATGGTGGATTTAGAGGGCGGCTACCGTGTGCGCATTGCTGTTACCGATGCAGGCATCGGTATGGAACCGCAGCAATTAGCGCGGATATTCGATAAATACACGCAGGCGAACGCGACGATTAGCCGCAACTATGGCGGCACTGGCCTCGGCCTCACCATCAGCCGCGAGCTGGCGCAACTAATGGGCGGTGATATCTGGGTGGAAAGCACCAAAGGTGTTGGTTCCTGCTTTACCACATTGCTGCGTCTGCAGGCAGTGGCCACGCTACCGCAAGCGAGCGCCGCATAAGAGGAACGTCACTCAAACAATGAAAATGAATCAGAAGATAAAAAGCTATTACGCAGCCGGTGGCGTATTGGCTTGGGGTTCGTCGGTTTCTTTTTTATAGCTCGCAAGCTCAGTGGTGAGGCCACGAATGGTGTTGGCAAGAATACGGAACAACCCACGCAAAAACGGGTCCATCGCCTCAAGCTTTTCTTCGAACGCCTTTGGCGTCAACACATAGCACTCAGTTTCCATCAGTGCTGTGGCGGTGGCCGAGCGCGGCTTGCTTTCGATAATGGCCATTTCACCGAAAATTTCTTTCGGCCCCAGTGTTTTGAGCATGATGGGCTCGCCATTCACTTTTTTGGTAAGCTCCACACGCCCCGAGCGAATCAGATACACCTCGCCCGATTGTGAGCCCTCAGAAAAAATCTGGGTGTTCGGCGAGAAGCTACGAAGATATAAATTTTGCTGAGCCATTAGAATGCCAGTGAGAATGATGTGGAAATACGATTATCGATATAATCGTAATTCTGAATATTAGAATGCACATCACGCACCGTATACCCTGCGGTAAGCGTTACACGCTGCTCGCTTTCGGGAATGCTGAAGCTGCGCCCCACCAAAAGGCCAACCGATTGCTCTTCATCTTGGCGCACTTTGGTGCTGATAAGCGGATCATTCGCTGCGTAATCAAAGATGCGGTAACCATAGTTGGCATTGATAAATGATTCCTGACTTATCAGGTAGGTAGCCCCTAAATTTGCCCCATACTGGTTATTCTCAAAATATTTCTTCTGCGCATTTTCGCTGCGCACAAACATGCCTGCATTCAGTATCCAGTCTTCGGTAGCAACATAGTTAAAGCCAAAATTTTGCTGCCATGCCTGCCCATCGCGGTCAGTGTAGGTAGTAATGCCTGGTGCATTTTGATAATTACGTTTTTCGTATGAACCTGAATATTTGAGCGCCACCGCAGGGTTAATAGGCAAATCCAGCACATACTCACCTTTGGGTGTTTTCAAATAGTCGCGGTGGTTCAACTCAAGGAAACTATAGCCGCCATACACGCCAAACTTCACCCCACTATTGAGCAAGGTAAATTCGGGGCCGGTACGGATGGTGTGCATACCCAAATCAAGGTTGCTGAGCTTGCCCTGCTTGGTATGGTATTCCAGCAGATCGGTTTTCCAGCGCATGGTGAGCCTTTTGGGGTTAATATCCACGCGGTACACATGGCTTACACTAAGCGCGCCAAAGCCTTGCATATCACGCGTGTTACGAGCACCAGCACCCAGCGGAATACTGGTATCGAGCACGGTGATATCGCCGCTACCGGGGGCAGAATTGGCGTTGGTGCTGATATTGATACCAGTCGAAATGCCACCCGCGAGCGTATGCGGCTTCAGCCCTTTTTGCGTTACCGCAAGCATGGTATCGATGTTTTTTACCACCGCAGCAGGCGGATTTTTTGCTTTCACTTCTTCAAACAGCTGCTTGGCTTCCACCAGCTTGCCTTGCGGAATCAGCGAAACCGCTAATTCCAACTTCACGCGGTCAAGCGAAGGATCTTTTTCGAGCATTTTACGCAGTGCCCACTCGGCTTCGCGAGCATTGCGCTCTTTCATGGCCTGTTTTGCATATGAGAAATGCGCGTCAAAATCATCGCGGCGCACCCCTTCGAGTAACGCCTTGGATTCCTGAAGATCGAGCGGCTCGTCGGCAGCGTAGGCAACAGGCGTACCCGCCAATACCATCAGCGCATAGCAACAGGCCATATGCATTATTTTCTTTTGCGAAATGCCGAACATAGATTACGTAGTGTTAATGATGGAATGGAATCTACACACGCTTATAACAATGTCATGTTGAAAAATCTAAGTAAAATTGCATCGGCGGGGCTACTTTTTGCTTCATGGCTCATTCTATGTGTCATGATAGCCAGCAAATCTCTGGAAATTTCGGTCATTTCCGACATTTCCTACAAGGTTTTCGATATGTATCAACGGCTTGCGCCGCGCCCATATACCCCCGCAGGGGTTCGGATCGTTGATATCGACGATGACAGCCTCGCCAAACTGGGCCAGTGGCCGTGGCCAAGGCAGATCATGGCTGAGCTTACCCGTGAGCTGCATGCCGATGGCGCAGCCGTGGTAGCATTCGATATTCTGTTCCCCGAAGCCGACCGCACTGCCCCCAAACAAATGATCCCTCTATGGGGCAACGCTGCGCTTACCAAGCTGCTGAACACCCTGCCTGATCCCGACCAGCAATTTGCTGAGGCCATTGCCGAAGCGCCAAACGTGACGGCGTTTATGTTCAGCGATCACACGCAGCACCCACACGAATATGATAAGGCCAGCATTATCACGCGCGGGGAAGTTCCTGCGCATGCCATCCCGGAATTTGACGGCATGATTGGTTCGATCGATGTTCTGCGCAATGCGGCGGCAGGTGCGGGCAGCCTGAATAATATCCCCGACCGCGATGGCATTATTCGCCGTATTCCGCTGATGCTGAATTACCGCGATCAGCTCTACCCTACACTAGGTATCGAGGCGCTTCGCGTAGCCATGGGTCGCTCAAGCTTCGTGCTCGATGCGCAGCAAGGCCTACAAGCCGTGCAGCTAAGTGATCTGCGCGTGCCCGTCGATAAAAATGGCATGATGTGGCTTTATTATAGCGAGCGCAACGATGATCGTTACATACCCGCCTGGCAGATTATGGATGGTTCGGTCGATAAAACCAAACTCGAGGGGCATATTGTATTTATCGGCACCAGTGCTGCCGGGCTAAAGGATTTGCGGGCCACGCCGTTTTACCCCGATTTACCCGGCGTGGAAGTGCACGCGCAGGCGATTGAACAAATGCTGCTTGGGCAGTTTCTGGAACGCCCCGAATGGATGTTTGGCGCAGAAATATTGGTGATGGTGGTTGCCGGCGTTTTAATGTTGTGGGTAGCTTCACGCGCAAGCGCACTGGTTGGCTTTTTCAGCATGCTGACACTTGCGGGTGGCATGGTGGCGTTTTCCTGGTGGGCGTTTCGCGCTGAATCATTGCTCATCGAACCGATTACCAGTGTGCTTACCATTGCCCTTATTTATGTGATAGAATCTGTGCGCAGGTTTCTGGGCACCGAGCAGGAACGCAAATTTATTCGCGATGCCTTCAGCCTTTACCTCTCTCCGGCGCTCGTTGAAAAAGCAGTGAAGAATCCTGAAAAACTGAAGTTGGGCGGCGAAAACCGTGAACTAACCATTATGTTTCTCGATGTGCGCGATTTCTCGGCCTATTCGGAAAACCAAACGCCAGAAGAACTCACCCAGTTCATCAACGATTTCCTAACACCGATGACCGATATTATTATGGCGCATTCGGGCACGGTCGATAAATATATCGGCGATTGCATTATGGCATTCTGGAATGCACCACTCGATGATGCCGAACATGCCACCCACGCCGCACAGGCGCTGCTTGCCATGCGCAAACGCTTAGTGGAATTTAATCATGCGCTAGCCGAAAGCAATGCCAACCGACGTGTGCAGTTGCCACCGGTGCGCGTGGGCATGGGCCTGAACTCGGGTTTATGCTGCGTGGGCAATTTGGGTTCTACCATGCGCTTCAATTATTCAGCGCTGGGCA
>JBILFK010000032.1:0-13352 GCA_044351685.1 Rickettsiales bacterium
CTGTGAAAAGCCCCCGGCAAAACGCATATCTTGATAGGTAATTTTCAGCGAATACCCTTCTTTGCTGGCTTGTGCGCTGCGCATGGCAATCCAGCCATCCACCTGCTGCTTCACCAACGCTTTATCGAGCCCGGCTTTAGAAGCAAGAAAGCCAATCGCCGAAACAGCCAGAATCACCAGAATCACCGGTAGAATAAATTTACGTGCTTGTTTGGGGGCTGCTTCGGTGGCGTTCATGGAAAATCTCGGGTTATTTTTTATCAACTTGCATATTGCGCGTGGCCGATGGCAACGTCACTCTCAGGCCTTCAAGGCTATCATTCATCATGATCTGGCAGCCCAAACGGGAAGTGTGGGTTAGGCCGAAGGCCAAATCCAGCATATCTTCTTCATCTTCTGAAGCGGTGGGCAGGCCCGCATAAAACGCATCATCCACAATCACGTGGCAGGTGGAGCAGGCAAGCGAACCTTCGCAGGCGCCTTCCAGTGGAATCTGGTTTTGGTGCGCCACTTCGAGCAGTGAAATGCCGTTAGGTGCGGTGACAGTTTTTTCGGTGCCATCAGGCAAAACAAACGTGATATTAGGCATGGGTCTCTCGCAGATTAAATAGCTTCTTCAATATGTTTTCCTTGGAACGCCTCTGAAATCGCGGCATTCATGCGGCGCTCGGCGAAAGGTCCAACCATCACATTCAGTTGCTGCACCTCATAATCAATGCGCTCGCGGTCGCTACCTGACATAGCTTGCCGCACTGTGTCAAGCTGAGCCGCAAACATTTCATGCTCGCCCGGCTTAAGCAAATGCGCCTGTGCATGAATTGCGCGTGTTACATCCTGCACCAAACGTTCGGCTTCCACGCGCGCTTCAATCAGTAAACGTTCCAAAATATCACGCTGCGCGTTCTCTTGCGCTAGCAGCAACATACGTTGCATTTCTTCAAAATCGAGCCCGTAGCTTGGCTGTACCATAATTTCTTGCTTTGTTTGTGTCGTGGTTTCTTCGGCGGAAACCGTCAGCAAGCCATCAGCGTCGACCGTGAACTGCACGCGAATACGCGCCATGCCGGCCACCATAGGGGGAATGCCGGTAAGCGTAAATTGCGCAAGCGAGCGACAATCTTCGGCTTTTTCGCGTTCGCCTTGCAGCACATGGATTTTCATCGCTGTTTGGCCATCCTGATAAGTGGTAAATTCCTGATGCGCCGACACAGGAATTGGGGTGTTGCGATCAATAATTTTTTCGATAATGCCGCCCATGGTTTCAAGCCCTAACGATAGCGGCAACACATCGAGCAATAAATTGTCGGAACCTTTGGTAAGGGCTTCGGCCTGCAAGGCCGCACCAAACGCCACTACTAGATCAGGGTCAATATCATCCAGCGGTGTGGTGTTAAAAAAATCGGCCACCGCTTTTTTCACGGCAGGCACGCGCGTTGCGCCGCCCACTAGCACCACGCCCTGAATTGCAGCTACCGCAAGCGCGGCATCATGCAGCGCCTGTTCAGCGCATTGCAAGGTACGCGCAAGCAGCGGCGCAATGGCCTTTTCAAAAGCTGTTCGCGTGATGGGGTAATCGGTTCCGGCAAATGCCAGCATCACTTCAGATGCACTACTCAAACGCTCTTTGGCGCGACGGCATTCTGCAAGTAATATCGCCAATTCGCCTGAAGGTAGCGATGGATTGCCCGCTTGCGCAAGCACCAGCTGTGCGATGGCGTGGTCCATATCATCGCCGCCCAGCAAGGTGTCACCTGCCGTTGCCAGCACCTGAAACACGCCCTGTTTCAGTTTTAGCACTGAAATATCGCAGGTGCCGCCGCCTAAATCGTAAATGACATAAATACCTTCTGAACCATGCTCGAGGCCATATGCCAGCGCCGCAGCGGTGGGCTCGTTCAGTAACCGCAACACTTCGATGCCCGCAAGTTTGGCTGAATCTTTAGTAGCGGCACGTGCGGCATCATCAAAATAGGCGGGCACAGTAATCACTGCTTTGGTAACTGGATGACCAAGAGACGCGTGTGCCATACCAATGAGGTGGCGCAAAATATCGGCGGAAACTTCGACCGGCGAAATACTTCGCGAGCGCAATTGAATGCGCGCCATGCCTTCGCTGGTTGATTCAAGATTATACGGCACCTGCCCGGCAACCTGCGGAATATCCTGTGCCGATTTGCCCATCAGGCGCTTTACCGAGGCCACAATATCGGCTTTGCCCTCGCCATATGCCTGTTTGGCAGCAGCACCAACCACAGGCTCCGCCCCGTGATACGCTACCACCGAAGGAATGATCATGTGGCCTACCGCATCGGCAATGGCTTGCGGCTTGCTGGCTTCAGCAATCGCCACCACGCTATGGGTGGTGCCTAAATCGATACCCACCGCCACCGTATTTTCGTGCGGCAGTGGCGTTTGGCCGGGTTCATGAATTTGCAGTAAATGCATTAATGCGCCTCGCTACTATGTATTGCCTTAAGGCGATAAATCAGCATGTGCGCTTCTTCGAGCGCTTTGCCAAGATATTGCAAGCGCAATGTCAGGCTTGCTGCAAACGGGTAATCGGCAGCATCGAAAGCTTCTTCAAGCCTGTCGATACATTGCTGCATGGCTTTTTTGGTATCTTCTACCAGCCCACGCAGTGCGGCGCCATCTTGTGCAGCATCGGCTAATTGTTCACGCAGCTCCATCATTTCCATTAGCAAGGCGGGTTCAGGCTTTTGCGTATCATCTTCGGTATTCACAAAAATACCCTGCAATTCCAGCAGATGCTGTGCGCGCGTGAGCGGGTTTTTAAGTGTTTCGTAAGCATCATTTGCGCGCATAGAAAGCTCTATCGCGGCCACACGTTCGGCTTCCGGTTTTCCGATTTGCCTATCGGGATGCACGTTGCGCTGAATTTCAAAATAGCGCTCTTCGAGCGCATTTACATTCACCGTAAATTCCGGTTTCAGACCAAGCACAATAAAATAATTATCCATTACTTGGCATCCGGCAAATGTTGCAGACAAGCTTCCAGTTCCGCCGATTCTTGCCATTGACAGCCTTTTACGCCACCTTTTACACAACGTGCAAAGTTTTTATAACAGGCGGTTTTAGCCTTATCGTCGCAATTAAACTTCGCCATCGAGGCAAATTTTTGCGTTACACAAATGCTTCCGCATACATGGATACATGCATCATCGGTGGCCGCCAATGATGGGAGTGGCCGCGATGCAACCAACGCCGCAAAAGCAAGTAACAACACATGAATCGGGGTTATTTTCATGCGGCTTATATAGAGTATTTATCAGGCTTTTCCAGCACTAAACGTGGAAAGATTCACCACAACCGCAGCGGCCTTTTTCATTCGGGTTGGTGAATACAAAACCGCTTTTGAATTTTTCTTCGACAAAGTCCATTTCCGTGCCGAGAAGGAACATGACCGCCTTTGGGTCAATCACTACGGTGACGCCCTTATCGCTAACCACCTCATCGAATTTGCCGATTTCATCGGTATATTCTATGGTGTAGGAAAGGCCGGAACAGCCGCGCGAACGCACGCCAATTTTAATGCCTGCTGCGGGTTTTTCGCGCTGCGCTAACAGCGCTTTCACCTGCTCGGCTGCACGATCACTGATACTGACTGCTGCTGGCCGCGCCATAGAATTTACGATGCCTTTGCTTCCTGCTGCGGCTGAAGCTTCGATTTATAATCACTTACGGCGGCTTTAATGGCATCTTCTGCCAATACCGAGCAGTGAATTTTTACTGGTGGCAACGCAAGGTGCTGCGCAATTTCGGTGTTTTTAATGGTCGCCGCATCATCGACATGGCGGCCTTTTACCCATTCGGTTACCAGCGAACTGGAAGCAATGGCCGAGCCGCAACCAAATGTTTTAAAGCGCGCATCCTGAATGATGCCATCGGCGCCCACTTTGATTTGCAATTTCATCACATCGCCGCACGCTGGAGCGCCTACAAGGCTGGTGCCCACATCGGCTTCATCTTTACCAAAACTGCCAACATTGCGTGGGTTTTCGTAGTGATCGATGAGTTGTTCTGAATATGCCATGGTTTTTAGTCTCCCTTATCGTTGCGGCTTAGTGGCCTGCCCATTCAATGCTATTAATATCTATACCTTCTTGTGCCATTTCCCACAAGGGGCTCATGGCACGCAATTTATCGATGCTGCTGGTTACAATGCGCACGGCTTCATCAATTTCGGCCTCGGTCGTGAAGCGGCCAATGCCAAAGCGAATGGAGGTATGCGCCAGATCTTCGCCCACGCCAATTGCACGCAGAACATACGAAGGCTCAAGCGACGAAGAAGTGCAGGCCGAACCCGAAGAAACCGCCAGATTTTTAATCGCCATAATCATGGATTCGCCTTCGATATAGGCAAAACTAAGGTTAATGCAGCCCGGCCAGCGCTGCTCGCGGTCACCGTTCAAAAACACATCTGGCACTTCGTCCATCACCTGCTTTAAGAATTTATCGGCAAGGAAGCGTGTGCGCGAGGCATCGTGCGCCATATCGGCGCGGGCAATTTTCGCGGCTTCGCCAAGCCCCACCACCAACGGGGTTGGCAATGTGCCTGAACGCATACCGCGTTCTTGGCCACCACCCGAAAATAATGATTCCAGCCGGATGCGCGGACGACGGCGCACATACAGCGCACCAATACCCTTAGGCGCATAAATTTTATGGCCGGAAATGGACATGAGGTCGATATTCATGGCTTCGACATCGAGTGGAATTTTACCGAATGCCTGCGCGGCATCGGTGTGGAAAAACACGCCTTTTTCACGGCATAGTTTGCCAATTTCTGCCAGCGGTTGAATCACGCCAATTTCGTTATTCACCGCCATCACGGAAACAAGAACCGTGGTATCTTTAATAGCCGCTTTCAGGGCATCTAAATCGATGAGACCATTTTTCTGCACCGGCAGATAGGTAACTTCAAACCCTTCCATTTCCAGATGGCGCGCGGAATCGAGCACGCATTTATGCTCGGTGGCAACAGTGATAATATGGTTCTTTTTATCTTTGTAAAAATGCGCAACGCCTTTAAGCGCAATATTATTTGATTCGGTGGCGCCGGAAGTAAAAATAATTTCCTTGCTATCGGCGTTAATCAGCTTGGCTACATGGCCGCGTGATACTTCGCAGGCCTCTTCTGCTTCCCAGCCATAGGCATGGCTACGCGAATGCGGATTGCCAAACTTTTGAGTGAAATAGGGAATCATCGCTTCCATCACCCGCGGATCTACCGGGGATGTGGATTGATAATCGAGGAATATCGGGAAGTTAACGCCCGATGATTGCGCGTTTTTACTGGTGGCTGGAGCCATGTGTCTCTCGTGATTCTGTTATTATATATAGGCTTTGCGTCGCTTATTACAATAACCAACTAAAATAGTCAATTATTAAAGCTTTGCTACGCGGCTTTTTGCCCGGCGCGGCTATACAGTGTTTTCCAACTATTTGCAAATGCTTCGAGCATGGCATCGGTGGTTTGCCAACCGATAGAAATACGAATGGCCGACTGCGCAGCCGCATGCGGAACCCCCATTGCTTTTAGCACATGCGAAGGCGCAATACGCCCTGAGGAACAGGCCGAACCCGCAGAAACCGCAAACCCATCAAGATCAAAATGCATCAGCTGCGTTTCATTGGAAACGCCGGGCATATGTATCAGCAGAGTATTCGGTAGGCGCGCCGCATCGCCTGAAAATACCAGCGCTTCGGGGGCAATCGCCAGCAGCGCTTGCTGCAAATCATTACGCATACGCTCCCATTGGGCGGCGTGTGGGCAGTGCGCTACTCGCCGCACCAATTCGGCGAAGCCTGAAATTGCCAGCACATTTTCGGTTCCGGCGCGGCGCGATGATTCTTGCCCACCACCGGTAAGCAATGCCGGCAGCGCAATGCCATCGCGCACTAGCAGCGCTGCAGCGCCCACGGGGCCGCCCGCCTTATGCGCCGAAATCGTTATCATATCCGCACCCAACACGCCCATATCTAGCGGAATTTTACCTAAAGCCTGCACACCATCGGTATGCAGCAGAGCGCCATGGCGGTGCGCGATAGCAGCAATTTCGGCGATGGGCTGAATCACGCCCGATTCATTGTTAGCCAACATCACCGAAACTAGGGCTTTTTTATCGCCAAGCGCCACGAGCTGTTGTTCCAGCATCTCTAGCTGCACCACCCCCTGTGTATTGACAGGAATGGTGGCAGCGCCAAGTAATTCGCCTGTTTTTTGAATGGATGCATGCTCAATCGCGCTTACCAGCAATGCGCGCGATGGGGCAAACCCGCGCAGCACGGCATTATTGGCTTCGGTTGCCGAACCAAAAAACAAGACTTCATGCGGGAACACCGAACAGGCCTGTGCAATTTCGCGGCGCGCATCTTCGACCAGTTTTTTCGCCTGCCTACCCGCTTTATGCACCGAAGAAGGGTTCAGTGGTGAAGCCTCTATGGCGTGCAACGCCTCGCTCACCTCTGGTAGCAGTGGTGCAGTGGCGTTATAATCGAGATAGATAAAGGTAGCTTCAGGCATTTGCGCTGGCAGCATACAATGCATCGGTATGCATGACCGGATGCTGCGAGGGGAATTTTTCATGCACGCGGCGCTTCAGCACATCTTCAAGGCTGATCGCGTGCAGAAACGAAAAAATCTGCTGCCCCAAACCATCCCACAAATCATGGGTTAAACAGCGGGTTTTGGGGGCCATGCAGCCGGGAGTTCCGGCGCCTTCGCAACGGGTCATTTTAATGGCTTCATCGGCTGCAAGCACAATATCAGAAATTAACGTTTCAGAAGCTGCACGCGCCAATTTATAGCCGCCACCAGGGCCACGCAGCGCATCCACTAATCCGCAACGCTTCAGCCGTGCAAAAATCTGCTCCAGATAAGCAAGCGGAATCTCCTGCCGCTCGGCAATCGCTGCAAGGGTAATTGGCTTGCCTGTGGGCTGGTTGGCTAAATCCACCATGGCCATCACCGCATAGCGACCTTTTGTAGAAAGAATCATAACGATTACCTAACTGAAATGGTTGGTATTTGCAAGCGTTCGGCGCATTACAGCACTTTTTTTATGTCCCATGCGCTGGCTGAATTGCCATTTTCTGTATCGGAAAGCGCCCGCAATTTTTCTTCCAGCGCCTTAATTTCTACCTGCAACGCTGCAAGTGCAGGCGAATCATCGTAGGTGGTGCCGTAGCTGGTAAATTCAGTTGAAGTGCTTGGTGGCTGCACTTCCCGCGCGGGAATGCCCACCACGGTTGTGTTTGCCGCCACATCATGCACCACCACCGCATTCGCGCCCACACGCGCATGCGCGCCAATCACCACTGGGCCCAATATCTGCGCACCTGCACCTACAATCACGCCATCGCACAAAGTGGGGTGGCGTTTACTTTGCGCAAGCGATGTGCCGCCGAGTGTTACTGCGTGGTACAATGTCACATCATCGCCGATTTCGGCGGTTTCACCAATCACGATACCAAACCCATGGTCCATAAAGAAGCGTTTGCCAATGGTGGCTGCTGGGTGAATTTCGATTCCCGTTAGCAAGCGTGCCACCCACGAAACGATACGCGCAAGCAATTTCAGCTGACATTTCCAAAGCAGATGCGAAACACGGTACAGCGCAAGCGCATGCACGCCAGGATAGGTTAGTAGAATTTCGAGCTTATGGCGTGCTGCCGGGTCGCGCTTTAAAATGCTTTCCAGTAAGCCAACATCACTGCTAGGCGAAGCAGATGCGCTAAATTGTGCATGATTATTCATAAGAAGATTGCCAATCGTTAAAATTCGCGTTAGTTAGCGCCAACTTTCAATGTAGCTGGTGCGCATAACGTAGTTTCGTGTGCGGGTCAATGCGTTCAGATACGAGGATTTCATGGCTGAAGTTATTTTTCCGGGCCCCGAAGGCAGATTAGAAGGCCGCTACCACCACAACCCCGAAAAAAACTCACCTATCGCTGTGGTTCTGCATCCACACCCGCTTTATGGCGGCACGATGAACAATAAAATTGTTTACAGACTATATGCCAGCTTTGCCCGTGCAGGCTTTTCGGTGTTGCGCTTTAACTTTCGTGGCGTTGGCCGTTCGGTGGGTAAATTTGATGATGGCCTTGGTGAAATGACCGATGCCGCAACCGCACTCGATTGGGTGCAGTTACAAAACCCCGATTCTACCAGCGTGTGGATTGCTGGTTTTTCATTCGGTGCATGGATTTCACTGCAACTGTTAATGCGTCGCCCTGAAATTGAGGGTTTCCTTGCCGTTTCGCCACCTGCGAACATGTATGATTTTGGGTTTCTTTCCCCCTGCCCCGCTTCTGGCCTAATTACGCAGGGCGACCGCGATGATATTGTGAACGAACAGGCCGTTGCCAATTTTGTGGAAAAAATGCGCGCGCAAAAAGGCACCAGCGTGGATTACCGCGTAATTCAGGGCGCTGATCATTATTATCGCCAGCATCTGGATCAATTAACGGAAATTTGCGATCAATATATCGTCACCAAGCTCGAAGAGTTCAAAACCAAGCCGCGCCTGCGCCCTGATCGCAAGCGCCGCCAGCTTCCTGCCGATATTCCGGCTTAAGCGCAATCTTGAAATTTACCACCACTTACTGGCATACGCACGCCGGTGGTGCTTGGCAGGCTAAGCGGTAAGCCGCGCACACTACGCACGGCTAAGAAGCCAAACGCCTGCGCTTCCAGCATATCGCCATTCCATGTTACGGCTTCAACAGGTTCTACGGCGCTTTGTGGCAATACCTCTATCAGCATTCTCATAAGTGTGGGGTTGTGCCGCCCGCCACCCGTTATCAGTACACGCGCCGGCATGTGCGGCATTAACGCCAGCCCACGCGCAATGCCCTGCACCGTAAATGCGGCTAGCGTTGCCAGCGCATCGGCCAGGGGCAAACCATCTACCATGTGCATGGTGAAATCGAGCCTATCAAGTGATTTGGGCGCAGGCGCCACAAAAAACGGGTGTGCCAATGCCGCGCTTAAGCGCTGTTCATCGACCTTGCCGGTGGCGGCGATGGCACCATTTGCATCATAGGTGGCGCCCGTGTGTGTATGCACAGTGTCATCCATCAGCGCGTTCCCCATGCCGCAATCAAAAGCAATAATATGGTGTGCATCCATCCATGTAATATTCGCCACACCGCCAATATTCACCACTGCAAGCGGCTTGGCTAACGCCTCTGCAAGTGCGGCGTGATACAGCGGCACAAACGGCGCGCCCTGCCCGCCATGCGCCATATCGTTGCTGCGAAAATCATAGACCACCGGAATGCCTGAGCGCGCTGCCAGCAAAGCTGCATCGCCGATTTGGCAGGTTTTGCCTTCGTGTGGTTTATGCCAAATCGTTTGGCCATGAAAGCCTATCAGCGCGACTTCGCGCGGCTTCATACCCGCCTGTGCAAGTAATGTTTCTACCGCTTCTGCATGGCGTTCAGTAAGGCTGCGTGTTACGGCGGCCACATCGCCTTCGCCCTTAAGCAGCGCATAAATTTCATTTCGGAACGCGGTGCTGTAAGGCAAGCTGAAGGTTGCGCCACATTCGGCCACGTGTTCACCATCCGTTCGAATAAGTGCCGCATCCACCCCATCGAGCGAGGTGCCGCTCATCAGGCCAATAACCCAGACTGGTTGCGTTATCTGCATGTATCGATTATACGCAGCAACCGTAACAACACAATCATACGAGCGCAGCGATGCAAGATTTTCTGACGATTATGAAACAGCGTGGCTTTGTCCACCAATGCACCGATGAGGCTGGCCTAAGCGAATATCTGAAAACTGCAGGCGCAGTAGCCTATATTGGCTTCGATTGCACCGCACCCAGCCTGCATGTGGGTTCGCTGCTACAAATTATGCTGCTGCGCTGGTGGCAGAAATGCGGCCATAAACCGATTGTGCTTATGGGTGGCGGCACTACCAAAATTGGTGACCCATCGGGCAAAGATGAATCACGCAAAGTGCTAACCGAAGAAGATATCGCCGCCAACATGGCGGGCATTAAAACTGTGTTTAGTCAGTTCCTCAATTTTGGTGACGGCAAAGCTGATGCCACCATGGTGAATAACGATGATTGGTTAAAAAACATCAACTACATCAGTTTCCTGCGCGATTATGGGCGGCATTTTTCCGTAAATCGTATGATGAGCATGGATAGCGTGAAACTGCGCCTCGAGCGCGACCAGCATTTAAGCTTCCTTGAATTCAACTACATGATCTTACAAGCCTACGATTTTGTGGAGCTAAATAAAACCTATGGCTGCCGCGTACAAATGGGTGGCAGTGACCAATGGGGGAATATCGTGAATGGCGTTGAGTTACACAGAAAAATTCATCATCCAAACAGCCGGACTGTTCAACCTTCAAAGACTATAGATCAAGTGTACGATGAGGAGCAATCTTATGCCAATTTAGGCTATCTCTTCGGCATCACCTCGCCGCTTATTACCACATCATCAGGCGCCAAAATGGGCAAAACTGCCGCAGGCGCGGTGTGGCTGAATGCCGATTTATGCAGCCCCTATGATTACTGGCAGTTCTGGCGCAACACGGAAGATGCGGATGTCGAAAAATTCCTGAAGCTCTTCACTGAACTTTCACTCGAAGAGATTGCCAGAATTACAGCAGCTGGCGGCAACATTAACGATGCAAAAAAAATATTGGCCACCGAAGCCACCGCACTGCTGCATGGCCGCGACGAAGCATTGAAGGCGGAAGCCACCGCGCGCGCTATTTTTGAACAAGGCGGCATTAGCGAAAACCTACCCGAAATTAACGTGAGCGCCGAAGAATTGGCCGCAGGCACACCTGTGTATTTATTGCTGGTGAAAGCCGGTTTTGCCGCCAGTAACGGCGAGGCTCGCCGCCTGCTGAAAGGTGGTGGCGCAAAGCTAAATGATGAAGCCGTTGCCGAAGATGCGAAAATTACGCAGGCCGATTTTGCAGAAACCGAAACACTAAAGCTTTCGGCTGGCAAAAAACGCCACGCGCTAGTTCGCAGGGCTGGGTGATGCTATAGGCTCGGGCTTTGGCTCGCCCTCGCGTTCAATTTTGGGTGCGGCATCATCGAACACCCCAAAAATACCACGCAAAAACCCTGGCGTAAGCCCTGAAAGCGGATTCACCATAACATCGGGGTCGCTGTATTTGCCATCGATACTGTAACGGAAGGCAATGAGCCCCTCGCCTTCACCGCCCGCCAGCATGCCAATCAGCGGAATGCTATTGACCACCGAATTAATCATGAAGGCGGGCACCAACACGCCCTTAATACGCAAATCGCTGGTGGCCGTATCGACCACCCCTTCCGTGGTAAAGCCCATGGCATTGCCATCGGCCTTGCCATTTTTCACTAAAATGCGCCCTTTTAGCGCTTCAATATCGGCACCTAATTTTTCAATCGCAATGCCGCTACCTGTAAGCGCATTGGCAAGCCCGGTAAGTGAACCGATGCTTAAAATGCGCCCAAGTATTTGCGAATTTTTAAGTGTAAAATCGCTGATAATCAGCCTGCCGTGCAGCGGTGCTGGGGTTTTGGTATCCAAGTAATTGCCTGTAAGGCTGAGCGTGCCATCATACACACGATCAGAAATATCGAGCGCGCGAATAAAATCGCCTGCATTATCGGCTTTAATCGCTAAGTTGCGCATGCCTTTTTCGTAGCCAATGGTGGCGGTGAATTGCGTGCCATTGGCTTTGCCCTTAATATCCGCCGATTCGCAGCGCTGCTGGTTACAGTTCAAGCTGCCTTTTAATTCCTGCAAGCCCGCTTGCGGCGCGAGTACCAGTTCTGCTAAATCGAGCTTCAAGCGAATCGGAGGAAAATCCTGCAGAATACTATTTTCCTGCTCGGCATAGGCAGCGGAAGCATCGAGGCGTTTACCGTAAAGATCGATGGCGTAACCATCGCCTTCTTTGGCATAGCGAATGCCAAAATCGTTCAGATTACTTTCAATGCGCGGGAACGAAGCTGAAATCACTTCAAGTCCGGAAGCGCCGCCCATGCGCATGGTTCCCTGGGCGTGCAAATCATCGCTATCGGCTTGCACGCGATATTCGCCTTCAGATGCAGCGTTAATCTGTATTTTTCCGAGAATTTTTTCAGGTTTATTCCAGCTGATTTCAGGAATATTCCAAGCGCTTTGTTTTAAATCGAGCGTGGCACGCTTTAAAATCAGGGCGCTTTTACGAAGTGCGGCTTCGGCATCAATACCTATCATACCAGAGGTAATATATGCCGTATCGGGCAGCCCTAAATCTTTAAAATCCTTGCGTGCAATCGCGCCATTTGCCGAAAGCATCACATCGCCCGCATTTTCCTGCGATGCTTTGAATTGCAGCGCATGCCCTGATAAATTAACGGCACCTTTCGCGTTAAACGCGCCATTTTCAAGATGTAAATCGGCATTTAAATCAGCCACATCCAGCGTGCTGTTCAGGCGCTTTTGTGCACCTTTTATCACCTTTGCATCGATGCTGTATTTCACTGAAGAAAAATCGATATCATCCGCTGTTTTAGTTTTCCCTGAATAGGCATCGAAGCTGATTTTCGTATTGCCTTTAAATCGACCAGATATCGTTTCCGGATCAAGCGTGATGGCATCATCGAACGTAAAATAGGGCAGCTGCAATACCGATGCGACATCCTTTGCGCTCGCATCCACATCGAACTGTGTTTCAATCGGAGTGTTAGGGTGATTAAGATCAGGCGCGGTAAGCACAATGTTTTCAAGCACGCTTCCGGCAGCGGTGGTTGCTTTTTTAGCCACCACATGCATGGTTTGGCCGGTAAATACCACGCTACCATCGAATGCTTGTAAATCGGGGAAGCCCGGCAAAAAATGTACGTTCATATCGCGTACTTCTACATTTGCCAGCATGGCATCATCTGGGAGAATTTCTTGCAGCGTATAGCCCGGTTTGAGCGTGATTGCGATATCGGCTTTTTCAGCATAGCCTTTAGTTAGGTTGGTAACCGACCATTCCCGCGCCATCGGGGCCAAATGCACCGGCCAGTATTTACGCAGCGCCCCTGCTTTCACGTTCGCAGTGCTGGCCTTTGCATTGCCAACCCAACCGGTTGTTTCATCAAAGTGCAGCTCTGCTTGCGCATGAATTTTTCCGTCGTTGGCAAGCTGGGCGCTCAGATGTGAAAGCGTAAGTTGGCGCAAATTATCGCTGAGTGAAATATCGATGCTAGCCTCTGGAATACGCAGCGATTTTTCAAACCATTCCGGCACGGTCAGGCGCATATCTTTGGCCTGCGCATTCAGTGCAAACGCATTCAGCGCCATCGTTTCTGAAATGGTTGCTGACAAGTTACATG
>JBILFK010000091.1:0-6519 GCA_044351685.1 Rickettsiales bacterium
CCAGCCATATTATTGTGACCTTTGGGGTTGCCGCGCTGGTGTTCAGTGCCGTAACAATCGTCGGGCTCATCAATCAGGGTCCGATTAAGTTTTTCGCGCATTTCATCCCGGAAGGCTTACCGCTGTGGATAGCGCCTATCGTGTTTGTTATTGAACTTATCTCGTTCCTTTCGCGCCCTATCAGCCTTTCCATTCGTTTGGCCGCCAACATGATGGCAGGCCACACCCTGCTGAAGGTGATTGCTGGCTTTGTGATTCCGCTGGGTATTTTTGGTCTGGCGCCAGTGGCATTTTTAGTGCTACTCACTGGCTTTGAAATTTTTATTGCGATTCTGCAGGCGTATATTTTTACGTTACTTACTTGCATTTATCTGAGCGAGTCGGTAGCGGATGCGCATCACTGATTTGCAGTAGAGAACGTTTAATTGTGTAACTTTGGGAGTGTGTTATGGAAGAACTGAAATTTATTGGTATGGGTTTGGTTGCCCTCGGTATGCTGGGTGCAGCGATCGGCGTAGGCCTCATTTTTAACGGCGCAACGCAAGCAATCGCCCGTAACCCATCGGCAGAAAAACAAATTCGCGGCGCCGCCATTCTTGGTGCGGTATTCGCAGAATTCATGGGTCTGCTCTCGTTCGTTCTCGGCGTGATGATCAATAGCTAGTCATGCGTTGCGCTCTTGCCATTTCTGCCCTGCTGCTCAGCGCCCAACCGGCGTTGGCAGCGGGCATTCCGCAGCTTGACCCCACATGGTACGCCTCACAGCTTTTTTGGCTTACGCTGTGCTTTGTGGCCATGCTGGTATTGGTAAAGGCATTTGTGGTGCCCACCGTGGGTGGTGTACTTGCCACGCGTGCCGAGGCGATCGCCACCGCCATGCAGGAAGCCGAAACTTTCCGCAATAAAGCAGAAACTGCCAGCACTGGTATGGATGAAGCCACGCGCAATGCGCGTGCCACCACCGCGCAGTTGATTCAATCCGCCAAAGATGAATCGGCCGCTCGCGCTGCAAATGCCGGTGCCACGCTGGATAGCGAACTGAAACAAAAACTGGATAATGCCGAAGTTGCAATTACTGCAGCCAAAAACAAAGCCACGCAGGAACTTGGCCAGCATGCCGCTGAAGTGGCGCAGGCACTGGTGACCAAACTGGTAGATGCCAAAGCCGCGCAAAACCTGAAAGCTGCAAGCTAGGAGACTTCCCATGCACAACGAAGCCTGGTTCCACGACCCCAAATATTCCATAGCGCTTGCCTTCGTGATTTTTATTGGCGTGTTCGTGCGTTATGTGTTGCCCCATGTATTGCGCGCACTCGATGCTCGCAGCGATGCCATCCGTGCACAACTTGAACAGGCAGAAAACTTGCGTAAAGAAGCCGAAGCATTACTGGCGCAATATCAGCAGCGCTATAACGCGATTTTGGCCGAAGCCGAAGCCATGGTGACAGCCACTAAAGAAGATGTGCGCCTAATGAAAGAGCGCGCCGAAACCGAATTGAACGCCACCATCGAGCGTCGCCGTGCGCAAGCCGAAGAAAGCATTGCGCAAATGGAAACCAAAGCACGCCGCGAAATTATGGAAAGCATGGTCGATATTGCTTCGGCTAATGCACGTCAGCTGATGGTGCAGCAGCTGGATACCATGAAAGAAGACCCAACCGTCGCGCAGGTGATTTCGCAGATTCAGCGCAATCTGCACTAAGCGATTTGTGGGGGTTTTGTGCTTCGCCCCTTCCTGTTTTTCCTGATAAGTTTTGTTGTTACCTCTGCGGCACGTGCAGGTGCGTGGTTACAAAATACCGGTGAAGGCATGGCCATTGTTAGCGGCACATATTTCACCTCCGATAGTTTTTTTGATGAAGCTGGAAACAGCCAACCGCAAGATAGATTCCGTAAGCATGAAATGCAGGCATACGGGGAATTCGGCGCCACGAAGGATTGGACAGTTGGTGCCAATCTGTTTCTCAACCGCGTCGCGCAATCGGGCGAACAGAATATCGGTATCGCCGATTCCGAATTTTTTGCGCGCAGGCAGCTTTACCGCACCGATGATATGGTTATCTCGACACAACCGCTTATCAAGCTACCAAGCCTTTACCGCGAGAGCAATCCACCGCTTGGCGGCAGCCGCAGCGCGGATGGTGAGCTTAGTGTGCTTGCAGGCTTTGCGATGCCAGTAATGTCATCGCACGATTATCTGGATACGCGCGTAGCATATCGCGCGCGCAGCAAAGGCCTAAGCAGCCAATTTCGCGGCGATATTGCACTTGGCATGTATCTCAGGCCCGATATTTTGCTGGTGCCTGCCATTCGCAGCATCACCAGCATTCACCCCGATGAAACCAACGCGTTTCGTGAAGATGGCGAACAGGATTACGATCTACTCAAAACCGAAATCGCCCTGCACTATCAAGTCAGTGAAACCGATTGGCTGCAGCTTACCGCATTTCAGCACAGCGCCGGTGCGCTGGCAGGTGCGGGCGTTGGCGTGAGTATTGGGTTGGGGCGCAAATTCTGATGCCAGCACTCGGCGACATTCTGGTGAAAAATCACGCGGTGCGCGATGCGCATATTGCACAGGCTTTAGCATTGCAAACACGCTTTGGCGGACGCATAGGCACCTTACTGATGCATTATCACGGGCTTACACCCAAGCAGCTTGCCGAAGCACTGTCCGAACAGCACGGTTTGCCAATCGTATGGCTGAATGCATCACCCCCCGATAGCACGCTATTTCTACAAGGTGATATTGCACACTACCACCACTGGCACATGCTGCCCTGGCGAAAGGCGCATGGCGTATTACAATTGGCAACCAGCCACCCTTCACCCGAATTGGCGGCGTGGGCCACCGCGCATTATGGCTGCGAAATTGCTTTATGTGTTACCTCTGCGCGCGATATCCATAGCAACATCCTGCAGCTTGCAAAACCCCGTTTTATGCGGCTTGCGCGGCTGCGCTTGCGAAGAATGCACCCGAGTTTAAGCGCTGCAAAAACCTTGCTGCCACATCAGGCGCGCGGGCTATTATTCGTTATAAGCGCGTGTATTGTCGCCATGCTGCTAGTGCCCACGCAAGCACTGCTGATTGCTCTGTGGCTTAGCAACGGCTTTTACCTTGCTACGCTATGTTTTAAGCTACTTTTATTTCGCGAATGGCGGCGCATTAGCCCGCATTACTATACCCCTGCAACCGCAGCCGAGGCCGAATTACCCACCTACTCCATTCTGGTGCCGCTGTATAAAGAACCCGAACCAGTTGTGCGCGGCTTGCTGGGGGCGCTCACAGCACTCGATTACCCCGCGCATAAAAAAGAAGTGTTTTTGTTGTGCGAAGCCGATGATGTGGCCACGATCGCGGCCATTAAATCGGCAAACCCTCCGGAGTTTTGCCGCATATTACCCGTGCCGCAACACACACCGCGCACCAAACCCAAAGCCTGCAACTATGCCCTGCCATTACTGAGCGGTGAGTTCGTGGTGATTTTTGATGCCGAAGATAGGCCCGAACCCGCGCAGCTGAAAAAGGCCGTCGCCGCCTTTCGGGCGCGCAGCGATATTAGCTGCCTGCAAGCCCCCCTCAATTATTATAATCGCGACGAAACCATGCTGAGCAAACTGTTCGCGATTGAATATAGCGCACTGTTCCGGCTGCAACTTCCAGCGCTCGAACGGCTTGGCATCCCCATACCGCTCGGCGGCACCAGCAATCATATTCGTAGGCAAGCGCTCATGGATGTTGGCGGCTGGGATGCGTTTAATGTCACCGAAGATGCCGATTTGGGCATACGCCTCAGCTATTTTGGCCACAACACCGCCATGCTGGATTCAATTACGCTCGAAGAATCGCCCATTAGCCTGAAAGCATGGCTGCATCAGCGCAGCCGCTGGATAAAGGGCTATATTCAAACCTGGCTGGTATTCACCCGCAACCCACGTGAATTGCGCGCCCGCTTAGGGTTGGGTGGCTATTATGGTTTTCAGTTTTTTGTGGGTGCCCCTGCCCTTACCTTTATATTGGCGCCGTTTTTTTGGCTGGGGTGCGTGGCCGCGATGGGCGGGCTATGGCATATTCCGCTTTCTGGCCCGCTTTTATTGGCCTGCACCGCTTCCATGCTGTGCGGGGCGCTAAGCCACTGGCTGTATGCGCAGGCCGCCGTATCGCAGGAAGGCTGGGGCAACATGCGCCTCGCCGTTGCTATCTATCCGTTTTATTGGCTTCTGCACTCGGTGGCCAGCTTTATAGCCCTATGGCAACTTATCACCCGCCCGCATTACTGGGCAAAAACCACCCATGGGGTAAGTAAAAAGATTTCCAGCAACGGTTCCTAACCTCGAATAACCGATTTATGCCTCCGCTTTGGCCTTGACAGCACCCGGCATCAGCGCTAGAAAGCCGCCTCTTTGAATACTTGGGAGATGACCATGAAAGTAATGAGCTCACTGAAATCCGCGAAAAAGCGTGATAAAAATTGCCGCGTTGTGCGCCGCAAGGGCCGTATCTATGTCATCAATAAGCAAAACCCACGCATGAAAGCCCGCCAAGGCTAATTCCATAAAAGTTTAAATACGTTAGCAATTTGTTAACGAATGCTGTGGCATACTCCGAGTAGAAAATACTTGCGGGGATATTTATGGCAACGGCATACAGAGTAAAATCCAATGATCGCCTTTCAGGCATTGTAAGTTCACAAATGGGCGAGCAAATCGCTCTGCTAACCGCTGCACCGCATAATTTAACGCGTGAACAGGCTATTGCCGCACTTACTGTGATCGTTGCCGCACAAAATGACCGCCCAAACATTAATAGCATCGTCGAAGGGCGCCTCATTCAACTACCAACAGCGGCAGAGTTGACCGCAATGCCTGGCCTTGCGGCAACGCTTGATACACTCGATAACACTATTACGCCCGGTGGCACATTACGTGATGCCGTTGGCAGAGCTGCAGGCATTACAGGCTTAGCGGGTATCAAAGCATCACTTGCAACCGCACCAGCACCCGTGGCGCCAGCAACGCCAGATGCCGCAAAATCTGCCGATGTCATGACGAATGGCGTGGAATATGCCATTGCCATTCGCGAATACACCGCCATGGCGAATCGTTTACCAGAAGGCCAACGCGCTGGTGCACTCGCACTCATCGATGGCACGCGCAATGCTGAAGCGCTCACTTCCCTCAACCCATTACCCGCAGGTGTAACGCCTGCAATCCGCGATGTAGCGGTGCGTGTAGCCAACGAACGCGGCGCCTATGTTGCCGCACTCGATGCCAGCACTGCCCCTGCCGAGATTGATGCAGCGCAAGCAGCACAAATCGCCGACAGAACACGCACTGCAGCCATTGCAAGCGTTGGAAGCGGCACAAGCGTTGGCACATTGACTCCAGAGAATCTACGCCGCGGTATCGCTGGAGATATAAACGCCATCATGCCTACCAGTCCCGGTGGCGTCACCAGCACGATTGGCACAGCGATTAACACCGCTGCAGCCACAGCACCGAATGAACCTATTAGACGAGCAATCGGCACTACCAACGGCAACTTGGCCACGGTAGCAGCAGCGGCAGAAGCTGAGCGCGTACGTATAGCCGCAGCAAGCGATGAATATCGCGTGGGGTTAAACATACAAGGTGGCGAAATTAGTTTTCTTCAACTTGCACAGGCAGGTTTAGGCACCAACCATCAGGGTGTGGCGGTTCCGGCAGGCACACGAACGGAACTTGAACGCCTTAACACGCAAGTTAGGGCGGCACTTGTAGCAGGTGGTATTCCAAGTCCTACCAATGAACAAATTGCCAATGCATCCGCACTTATTCTTGCGTTAGAAAATGGTGAGCGTGATGGGAATCATGATATGCGCATACGTCGTGATTTAGTTATTCCAAGCAATGAAGAAATTACCCGCGCAACCGGTGTTTATGTGCAGGCAATTGCTGCAACAAGCGATCGTGGAACACGCATCACGGGCGATGAAAAAGATGCTATCGAGGCGCGACTTGGTACAACGGGTAACCGCCCTTATACACGGGAAGCCGGGCGCTAATCACCGCACAAAAATATGCACTTCATCGAAGCGCAGGCCTTGTTGGTTTTGCACATTATAACTAATGCGGCTGGCGGGCACGCCCATTTGGTTTAAGCTATCAATCACCTGTTTAGCGTGCGCGGCAGAGGTTTTTTTCCACTCGCTATCGCGTTTCGCATCGCCGCTGTTCGGCACAAAACTCACCACTTCAAACATCACGCCCGGCTTCACTTCCACCGCGCGCGAAACTGCCATGTAAAGCTGCCTGTCGTAATAAACACTGCGCTGGTTAAAGCGAATCAGCACCAGCGGTTTGTTCGCATCGCCGGAAAATGATTGCGCCTCAGCGCCCAGTGGCACCAAAAACGCCAGTGTCATGGCAAGAAGCAGCGCCCTCATCCACACACGACTAGATTCCAGCGTGCGCTGGAATGATGCTGAATAACGAGCGACTGACGACGAGCGACTGGCCACAGGCTATAAATCCTTCAGC
>JBILFK010000087.1:0-6688 GCA_044351685.1 Rickettsiales bacterium
TTACAAGATGCTCGGTAGCGGCCTTGGCATCGCCAAACAGCATCATGGTGTTATCCTGATAGAACAGCTCGTTCTGAATACCCGCATAGCCCGCTGCCATCGAACGCTTATTGAAAATCACGTTGCGGGCATCGGCCACGTTCAGCACGGGCATGCCATAAATTGGGCTTTTGGGGTCAGTCTTCGCGGCGGGGTTGGTCACATCGTTAGCGCCAATCACATATACCACATCGGTGGTGGCGAAATCATTGTTGATTTCCTCCAGTTCGAACACGCTATCATACGGCACGTTGGCTTCGGCCAGCAGCACGTTCATGTGGCCGGGCATGCGCCCTGCCACCGGGTGAATCGCATAGCGCACCTTTACACCGCGATGCTCGAGCACTTCGGCAAGCTCGCGCACAGCGTGCTGGGCTTGCGCCACGGCCATGCCGTAACCCGGCACAATGATCACTGAATCGGCGTTGCTCATGAGAAACGCGGCATCTTCGGCGGCGCCCGATTTTACCGGCCTGTCATCCGCCCCTTTGGTGGCTGCTGCGCCATCATCGGCAGCGGTGCCAAACCCACCAAAAATCACATTGATGATGGAGCGGTTCATCGCCTTGCACATAATGTAACTGAGAATTGCGCCCGAAGCGCCAATCAGCGCGCCTGCAATAATCAGCACCGGATTACCAAGCGTAAAACCAATGCCAGCCGCCGCCCACCCCGAATAGGAATTGAGCATCGAAACCACCACTGGCATATCGGCTCCGCCAATCGGAATAATCAGCAGTACACCGAGTGCGAATGAAATAAAAATCATCGCCAGAAACAAGGTTTTCGATTCTGTGCCACAAAACAGCACCAGCAATACAATCACCGCAATGCCAAGCCCGGCATTCACCTGATGCTGCATGGGGAAACGCACCGGAGCGCCAGAAACCAGCCCCTGCAATTTGGCAAACGCTACCACCGAACCCGTGAAGGTAATGGCACCAATAATCACACCCAAGCTCATTTCAATGAGGCTGCCGGTATGAATCGCGCCGCTCATGCCAATATGGTACGCCTCGGGCGACCATAATGCCGCAAGCGCAATCAGCACCGCTGCCAAACCCACCAGCGAGTGGAAAGCGGCCACCAGTTGCGGCATCGCTGTCATGGGGATGCGTTTAGCGATTACGTAGCCCACTGCGCCACCCGCGCCAATGCCCAGCACCACCCAAAGATAATTTTTCACCTGCGGCAATAGCAGCGTGGTGAGAATGGCAATGGCCATACCCACTATGCCATACAAATTACCCTGCCGCGCCGATGCCGGCGATGAAAGCCCACGTAGCGCCATGATAAAACACACCGAGGCAACCAGATACGCAAGATACGCAAAACTTGGCATAATCGTCCCCTATTTCTTTTCTTTTTTCTTGAACATTTCGAGCATGCGTTGAGACACCACAAACCCACCGAAGATATTGATGGAAGCCAGAACTACCGCCACAAAGCCCAGAATATGCGAGGTGCCAAAGCCATCGGGCCCCAGCGCAATCACCGCACCCACAATAATAATGCCAGAAATAGCGTTAGTAACGCTCATCAACGGGGTGTGCAGCGCCGGCGTCACGCGCCACACCACATAATAGCCCACAAAGCACGCCAGAATAAACACCGTGATGCCAAAAATAAATGGATCTACGCCACCGTGCGATAATTGTGCCTGCAAAGCGGCTGTTTGCTCGGAAAGCTGCGCGGCTTGTTCGGCAAGGCTTTCGGCACTTTCATTAATGCTGGTAATATCTGTCATAATGACTCCTTATTTCGCCAACGCCGGGTGCACACTAGCACCATCTTTGGTAGCAAGCGTGCCTTTAATCAGTTCATCTTCCCACTGCACGCCCCAGGCTTTTTCTTTGGCGTTATAAAACAGCGTGGAAATAAAATTATACAGGTTACGCGCATAAAGCGGTGTCGCATCGCTTGCCGCACGCGCAGGTAAATTGCTGTAACCAATCAGCTTCACGCCGTGCGTTTCGCTAATGGTATCGGCAATAGTGGCGCGGCAATTACCGCCCGATGCCACGGCTAAATCTACAATCACGCTGCCCTTTTTCATATCGCGCAACATCGCATCGGTAATCAGTTCAGGCGCCTGTTTGCCGGGAATCAGCGCGGTGGAAATCACAATATCCTGCGTTTTAAGTGTGGCGTGAATCGCCTCGGCTTGGCGGCGTTTGTAATCCTCGTCCATTTCTTTGGCGTAACCACCGGCGGTTTCGGCCTGCGCTTCTGCTGCGGCAGCTACTTCCACAAATTTTGCGCCCAAACTTTCCACCTGCTCTTTTACGGCGGGGCGCACATCGAAGGCGCTTACCACCGCACCTAAGCGCTTGGCAGTAGCAATAGCCTGCAAGCCTGCCACCCCTGCCCCCAGCACGAGTGCTTTTGCGGGCGGCACCGTGCCTGCCGCTGTCATCATCATGGGGATAGTTTTGCTGGTAGCATACACCGCCTCAATCACCGCGCGGTAGCCCGCAAGGTTACTTTGCGATGATAATACATCCATCGCCTGCGCGCGCGAAATGCGCGGCAATAATTCCATGGCAAAGGCAGTGATTTTTTTGCTGTTCAGTACTGCCCAATCGGTAGTGTTATCATAGGGAGCCAGCATCCCAATCACCGTTGCGCCTTCTTTTACCAGTGCCACTTGTGCGGCTTCAAGCGGCGATACGGTGAGAATAATATCGGCATCACTGTAAGCCTCTTTGGCACTTTTGGCGATGGTAGCGCCCGCTGCCTCAAACGTGCTATCGGCAATATCCGAACCCACGCCTGCGCCCTGTTCAATGGTTACACTAGCACCGAGCGCGATATACTTCTTTACCGCATCGACACTGATTGCCGCACGCTGTTCATGGGGCTTGGTTTCTTTAGCTATGGCGATTTTCATGCGAACCTCCGGCCACTTGCGTAGCCTAATTGGCAGGGCGCTGCAACTGCGTTGCAATCATGTGCAAAACTGTGTACAAGCGCCGCATGAAAACAAAAAAACCATCCAAAGCCGCCATTGTCGGCATTATTATGGGCAGCCAAAGCGATTGGGGCACCATGAAACACGCCGCCAGTATTCTCGATGAATTGGGCGTGGGTTATGAAGCTAAAATCGTTTCCGCGCACCGCACCCCTAAACGCCTGTATGAATATGCAGGTAATGCCGCAAAACGAGGCCTGAAAGTGATTATTGCCGGTGCCGGTGGTGCGGCACACTTGCCGGGCATGACCGCCTCGCTCACACCGCTGCCAGTGCTAGGCGTGCCGGTGCAATCCAAGGCGATGGACGGCATGGATTCCCTGCTTTCGATTGTGCAAATGCCTAAAGGTATTCCGGTCGGCACACTGGCGGTAGGCGAACATGGCGCCGCCAACGCTGCACTGCTTGCAGCAGCGATTTTAGCGCTCGAAAACGCAGCGCTTGCCAAAAAACTTGCGGCATGGCGCGATGCGCAAACCAAAAACGTCGCGCTTGAACCGAAGGATTAACCGATGCCGAACATGATCGCACCTGGCGCAACCATTGGCATTGTCGGTGGCGGCCAGCTTGGGCGCATGCTGGCGCTCGCCGCATCGGCCATGGGGTATAAAACCCATATTTACACTCCAGAAAAAGATTCTCCCGCTTCACACGTGGCAACGCAAACCACCGTGGGCGCGTATGGCGACACCAACGCCCTGCGCGATTTTGCCCAGCGCGTGGATGTAGTGACATTTGAATTTGAAAATGTACCCAGCGAAACCCTCACCATGCTAGCAGGGTTAGTGCCAGTGCGCCCCAAGCCCGAAGTGCTTTACACCACCCGCCACCGCATCCGCGAAAAAGAATTTATTCGCGCACAAGGCATTGCCACGGCACCATTCCTTGCCATTCGAAACCCTGCTGATTTAGCAAGCGCCATCACTACCATTGGCACGCCTGCAATTTTGAAAACCGCCGAGCTAGGTTATGATGGCAAAGGGCAAGCCAGCATCAAAACCTCGGCCGATGCCGCGTCTGCCTGGGCAAGCCTTGGCGAAACCGAATGTGTATATGAGGGCTTTGTGAAATTTTCAGCCGAAGCCTCGGTAATTGTAGCGCGTGGGCTGGACGGTAAAACCGCGTGTTTCCCGCTGGTTGAAAACATTCATAAAAACCATATTCTTCACCGCACGCTAGCCCCCGCCCCCTTTGCAAAAGCGCACGAAGCGCAAGCTTTTGCGATTGCCGAAACTCTAGCAACGGCCCTTGATGTTGTGGGGTTACTGGCAGTGGAAATGTTCGTGACTGAGGGCGGCCTAATCGTGAATGAACTTGCACCACGGCCCCATAATTCCGGCCACTGGACAATTGAGGGCTGCGCCACCAGCCAATTCGAGCAGCATATCCGCGCCATTTGCGGCTGGGCGCTTGGCACCCCTGAACTTCTGCACCACGCCGAAATGATTAATTTGCTAGGCGATGAGTGGCAGGAATGGGAACGTTACGCCGCCACTTCCGGTGCGCATATTCACCTGTACGGTAAAACCGAATCACGCGCGGGCCGTAAAATGGGGCATGTGACGATTCTGTCGTAATAAAATGCTCCGGCGTCGGACGTACTGTCCTCGCCTACGCGCCGCTTCGCGGGCTCATGGCTGACTCGGTTCTACTGAACCTCGAATCACAATTAATTCACTAAAAAATGCGGGTGGCGAAGAACCGCTTCAAGCCACCCGACTGCGTTTTACTACTTCAAAGTACACCGAACGCAGTGAGGGACTTTGAAGTAAGCGAGCAACTATGCCGCTTCGTCGTATTCTGCCTCAAGGCCAAGCGCGCGCTTATACAGATCGAGCATATATTCCTGCTCCATCCGATCATTGTGGTTCAGTTTACGCAGTTTCACGATTTGGCGCATGGTTTTGGTATCAAAGCCATTGGCTTTCGCCTCGGCGAACACATCACGCACATCGGCAGCGATGGCGGCTTTTTCTTCTTCCAGTTTCTCGATACGTTCGATGTAGCTCTTCAGTTTGGTGGTTTCAACGCCACCGGTTTTTGCTTTTGCCATAAGGGGTTATCCTTTTTTTTGAGTTGCCTGAACCACAGGGATTTCCTAGCTTAACCGCTTCCACCCCCACCCTGCAACAACCTGCTTGCATTTATCCACACTTGCCGCATATAATGGCTGTCCAATTTGAAGGGGGGTAATTTCGTTGGTTGAAGTAGTAGTTCGCGACAACAATGTCGATCAGGCGCTGCGCGTTTTGAAAAAGAAAATGCAGCGTGAAGGAATCTATCGTGAAATGAAAATGCGTAAGCATTACGAAAAACCTTCGGAAAAGCGTGTGCGTGAAGCCGCTGAGGCTGTACGCCGTGCGCGTAAGCTTGCACGCAAAAAATCAGACCTTTTCGATTAGTCAGATTTTTTTACCGCATCAAAAGCCCCACACCGCAAGGTCTGGGGCTTTTTTAATGGCCGGAATTGGTAGCGGCGGCAATTTGCTGCTTCATTTGCTGGGCGGCAAGCGCGTAGCCGCCGTCGTTACCATCGATAAAGTGAATATGTGCATCGCTAGACGTAGAGGGAACAAAACACGTCATCAGCGCTTCCGCCGAATCGTGCGTGCCATATAACACATGGCCTTGTGCGTGTTCGCTTGCCAGATATGCCTTGATGATTACCGCTTTCTCCTTCGTGCAATCTACTACCATGCGCAATAGGTCGTCGAATTTCCGGTAATCGGTATTCTGTACCATTTCTGCGCGGTAGCGTGCCACATTAAACCCGCCGATTTTACCGTTCGTCAGGTGCAGGATATGAAACAACAGAATCATGCCCACATGGGTTAACCACGCCTTCAATGTGGCGCGCAGCTCACCACGTTGCCAGACCATTTTTGCGGCTTGTAGCGCGCGCCTCCCCGGCCAGCTATAGCGCAGTTTTCGCTCTTGCACCGGGGCATGATCTTCGCCCAGAACCTTAAATATATGTGCCGAAATCCTACCATAGAGCGCTGCACTGCTCTGGCTCTCGCGTGCCATCACCAGCAAGGTGAGCATAGTGCCCTTGGTGTTGTGAATGGGTTGCCAGCGGCACGACAGCCCTTCAAGGTTCGGGGGTGTCTGCACGCTATCATCGGTCAGCGCAAACCCTTCATGCTTCACTAATGTATCGGCCAGTTGCGCCCCACCCCCACGCAGCATCGCCATCACGCAGCCAGTGGGCGTTTGGTATTTTGCCACGCCAAGGGTTTTCCCACGACGTGTAATTTCTGCCGATGGCACTGCACCCACACGCAGCTCCAGCGCGTGGTGCGTGCGCGCATGCTGCGTTAATGCCTGCAACTCACGCACAATTGCTGGTAAAACCGAATTTGGCACTAGTATGGTCGCCCCATCGCCACCAAACACATAGGCAAGCGCAATATCTGGGCACGCGTTCACCGCCACCGTGATGCATGCTGCACCCACCATATTCACGTGTTTGTAGCGCCCCTCCTGAATCGCGCGGGTGGATTCCTTAATATCGGCCACTACCACCGACCAATCTTCTGGCAATGGCTGATAATGCACAGGGTCGTGGGCGTCCTCGAATCGGGTAAAGGCAGGAAGTTTCTTGAAAAAATCGTGATGCATAGGATGCAGTATCGCAAACTGCGTACAAAAGAAAAGCCCCATGCGTCTAAGGCACGG
>JBILFK010000149.1:0-4121 GCA_044351685.1 Rickettsiales bacterium
AATGGTGGTATCGAAAGAAAGGTATAACAACGCGCCCATTTCCACGAAAAGCAGCGATGCGATAAAGATGCCGATGGGCAAATAATGAATGAACCCCGCGCGAAATTTCTCGAAATTGATATTCAACATCATTACCACGAATAGGAACAATACCGCCACCGCGCCTACATAGACAATCACCAGCGTCATCGCCAAATATTCAGCGCCAACCAGCACAAATAATCCAGCAGCATTAAAAAACGCCAGAATCAGAAAAAACACTGCATGCACAGGGTTGCGCGCCGTGATTACAGCAAGCGATGCGGCAATGAGAATCGCCGCAAACATGTAAAAAACTGCACTGGTAATATCTGAGAGCATACGAGAAAAAAAGAATGTGTTTCAAGGGTTAGCCGATAGCAGCGAGGCACGCAATATGTAATTCGCCGCGTGGGGGAAAGTTGGTTAGCGGTATGGCGCATCCAGCGCTAAATTTGCTGCAATCGCCGACTCCCAGCGCTCGCCATTCGCAAGTAATTTATCTTTGTTATAAAATAATTCTTCGCGCGTTTCTGTGGCATATTCAAAGTTCGGGCCTTCCACAATTGCATCTACCGGGCATGCTTCCTGGCAAAAGCCGCAATAAATGCACTTGGTCATATCGATATCGTAACGCGTGGTGCGGCGCGAACCATCGGCACGCTCTTCCGCTTCAATCGTTATCGCCTGCGCTGGGCAAATCGCTTCGCATAATTTGCAGGCAATGCAGCGCTCTTCACCGTTGGCGTAGCGGCGCAGCGCATGTTCGCCACGAAACCGTGGGCTTAATGGCCCTTTTTCGTAAGGGTAGTTAATGGTTACTTTTGGCTTAAACACGTATTTCAGCGTCAGCCACATGCCGCTTAACAATTCCGTAAGCAAAAATGAACGCGATACAACCGAAAGCGACATACTCATAACTCCTATTTAGGTAACTGACCGCTGTAAAGCAGCCAACCCGATGTCAACACAACCCATAGCAACGAGAACGGTAAAAAGATCTTCCAACCCAAACGCATCAGCTGATCGTAGCGGTAACGCGGGAATGTGGCGCGCACCCAAAGAAACACAAACAACACAAACGCAATTTTTAGCGCAAACCACACAATGCCCGGCACCCAAGCCAGCCATGCCGCATCGAATGGCGCATACCAACCGCCCAAAAACAACACCACGGTCATGGCGCTGATAAGAATCATGTTGGCGTATTCTCCAAGGAAGAACAGCGCAAACGACATGGAAGAATATTCGACGTTATAACCCGCAACCAATTCGCCTTCGGCTTCGGGTAAATCGAAAGGTAAGCGATTAGTTTCTGCGAGCGCAGAAATAAAGAACACAATAAACATCGGAAAGAGGAAGCTGAATGCATACCAGTTGCCAATGCCACCCGATTGTGCGCGCACAATATCGCCCAAATTAAGCGAACCAACACACAGCAACACTGTGATAATCACTAAGCCAATAGAGACTTCATACGAAACCATCTGTGCGCTGGAACGAATTGCGCCCAGAAACGCGTATTTCGAATTCGATGCCCAACCAGAAATAATAATGCCGTACACGCCGAGCGATGAAATCGCGAACAGGTACAAAATACCCACATTCAAATTGGCAATCACAAATTCTTCGGAAAGCGGAATTACCGCCCAACCAAGCAACGCCAGCGCAAAGGTAATCATGGGCGCCAGCAAAAACATCACGCGGTTGGCGCGCGTGGGGATAATGGTTTCCTTCAGGAATAATTTTAAGCCATCGGCAAAGGGTTGCAGTAAGCCTAGTGGCCCCACCACGTTTGGGCCGCGGCGCATTTGCATGGCGGCAATCACTTTGCGCTCAAAATAGGTAAGCATCGCCACAGCAATCAGCAGCGGCACGGTGAGCATCAGAATTTTTCCTACCACTTCGAGTGTTGGCAAAATCGCTGTCTTCCAATACGGGCAAGTATTGGCCCATGCATCCAAATCGGCTAAAAATGCGAAATCCATTAGGCAGCCTTTTGATGCGAGTGGTGTGGATGCTTCAGCACTTGTTCGGTGCATTGCGCCATGGTTTTGCTGGCGCGCGAAATCGCACAAGTGCGATAAAAATTCGCAATCGGGTAATCAAATGGTGTTGCAGCGATGATCCCGATTGTCGGAGCTTTTTTCCATAGCGATGGCGTAAGCACATCGCGCGTGGCAAATACCGGAAACTGCTTTTCAAGCGCGCTGCGCAGAGCCTCAATCGTGTCGTAGGGCAATGTTTTGCCAATCACGCCAGAAAGTGCGCGCAGAATTTTCCAATCTTCGCGTGCTTGCGCGGGGGGGAATACCGCACGATTCGCTTGTTGCACACGGCCTTCGGTATTCACGTAAATTGCATCTTTTTCGGTATAGGCAGCGCCGGGCAAAATAATATCGGCGCGGTGTGCGCCAATATCGCCGTGATGCCCCTGATACACCACAAATGCATCGCCAAAATACTGCATATCAATTTCATCGACACCCAGCAGATATACAAATTTTACGGCTTTTTTCTCGATGGCGGCGATCATGCCTTCCATATCGAGGCCGCCTTTTTGCGGCACAAAACCAATATCCAGCGCACCAACGCGGCTGGCGGCAGTGTGTAGCACATTAAATCCATTCCAATCATCGCGAATGAGGTTATAGGTTTCGGCAATTTTTTTGGCGGTTTGCAAAATGGCCTCGCCATCGGCGCGTGCAATGGCCGCATTCCCTAGAATAATTACTGGGTTTTTAGCGTTTTTAAACGCTTCGGCCAAAGGGCTTTTGCCCGCCAGCACCTCGGCCAACAGGGCGGGGCCTTCGCCGAGTTGTGTTACCGGATAGGTGACATCGAAAGCTGCACCGATATTAAAGGCCAGCAAGCCGCCACGCAAATAGGCCTTACGCAAACGCGTGTTCACCAGCGGCGCTTCCACGCGCGGATTGGTGCCCACAAATAGCACCACATCGGCCTGTTCGAGCGCAGCGATACCGGTGTTCATGATATAACCGGCGCGGTCGGTCGCATCCAGCTTGGCGCCATCTTGTCTGCATTCCAAATGCGGTGAGCCAACTGCAAGCATCAATTCCTTCAGCGCAAACATGCTTTCCACGCAAGCCTGATTCCCTGCAATGGCGGCAATTTCGGTGGGTATAGCGGCCTGCATGGCCGTTGCCACTGCCGCTAACGCTTCATCCCAGCTTACGGGTTGCAACTTGCCGCCCTTACGCACATACGGCGTATCAAGGCGCTGATTTCGCAAACCATCGACCGCGTAGCGCGATTTATCGGAAAGCCATTCTTCGTTCACATCTTCGTTCAGGCGTGGCAGCACGCGCAGCACGGCTTCGCCGCGCGCATCAATGCGAATGTTACTGCCTACGGCATCCAACACATCAATGGATTCAGTTTTTTTCAGTTCCCACGGCCGCGCCATGAACGCATAAGGTTTGCTGGTAAGCGCACCTACGGGGCATAAATCAATGATGTTCGCCGAAACTTCGCTGGTAAGCGCACGCTCAAGGTAACTGGTGATTTCCATATGCTCGCCGCGGCCAATGGCGCCCAGTTCGGGCACACCCGCCACATCTTCGACAAAGCGCACACAGCGCGTGCAGTGAATGCACCGTGTCATGGTGGTTTTTACCAGCGGGCCCATGTTTTTATCTTCCACCGCGCGTTTATGCTCGTGGAAGCGGCTTTCGCCTTTACCATAACCCATCGATTGATCTTGCAGATCGCACTCGCCCGCTTGGTCACAAATAGGGCAATCGAGCGGGTGGTTAATCAGCAAAAATTCCATCACTCCTTCACGCGCTTTTTTTACCATTGGCGAGTTGGTGGTCACTTCCATATTTTCAGCAGCGGGCAGCGCGCAGCTGGCTTGTGGTTTGGGTGGCCCGGGCTTCACTTCCACCAGGCACATGCGGCAATTGCCAGCAATTTGCAGACGATCATGGTAACAAAAGCGCGGAATTTCCTTCCCCACCCGATCACATACCTGAATCACCGATTCACCGGGGGTAAATTCAACTTCAATTCCATCAATTTTCATTAAGGGCATAATGAACTCTGTTTCTCTTTTTTTAATACCGCCAAGGCGATTTAAGTTT
>JBILFK010000150.1:0-4102 GCA_044351685.1 Rickettsiales bacterium
CAAGCAACGTCCGACAGCGCGAAAAATGCTGCCAAAAAAGTTTCCAAACTTGTAAAATAATGGGGTACGCGCGCGATTTTAGCGCGCGCCGCTTCAGCATAGCGTTGCAATTCTGCGTGAAATCACGTATTGGCGCGCCTCATGCACGCACAGCCCGATACAATTTATGCATTGGCCACGCCGCCCGGAACCTCGGGTGTTGCGGTCATCCGCGTTTCTGGCGCGCAGGCAGCGTCAGCGCTTCGCTCGCTGCAAGCCCCCCTGCCCGCGGCACGCGTGGCATCCCTTGTTTCACTGATGTTACCTTCCGGCCGCTTGCTCGACCGTACACTGGCGCTGCATTTTCCTGCGCCACATAGCTTTACCGGCGAGGATGTGGTGGAGCTGCATATTCATGGCAGCCGCGCCATACGCGATGCGCTATTTGCGCATTTTGCCACCCTTCCCGGCTTGCGCATGGCAGAGGCCGGCGAATTTACGCGGCGTGCCTTTTTAAATGGCAAAATGGATATATTGGAGGCCGAAGGCCTGGCCGATGTGATCCATGCCAGCACCGCTAAACAACTGGAGCAAGCCTGGCGACAGGCTTCTGGCGTGACTAGCCAGACGATAACAAAATTACGCGATGAAATCATGCGTCCCCTCGCCTTGCTTGAGGCTTATATCGATTTCCCCGACGAAGAAATTCCCGAGCAAGTTCTGGAAGAAATTAAGACATTGCATGAAGTATTAACGTCTAAATTAAAATCACTGCTTGCCATGCCGCCTATAGGTGAAAAATTGCGTGACGGGTTGGAAGTGATTATTTTGGGCCCGCCAAATGCCGGAAAATCAAGTTTAATCAATCGACTAACAAGCAGAGAACTGGCTATTGTGACCGCTGAGGCAGGCACCACCCGCGATTTACTGGAAGCGCAGCTGGATTTATGCGGATTTCCGCTGACATTGATTGACAGTGCAGGGCTGCGCGACACGGATCAAATGGTTGAGAAAATAGGTATCGAAAATACCCAAAAGCGTGCCAAAACCGTCGATATGGCGATTATGCTGCTGGAAAATGATACGATAGCGGAACAATATTTGAAAAATCTTGATTTGAGCGATGAAAAAATCATTTTTTGTCAGAATAAATGTGACCGCGATGATTTTACCCCACGCGCCACCCCCGCGATTGCTATTTCAGCCCTTACGGGTATGGGTATTGACCAGTTGTGTGAAGCGATGGTAGAAAAAGCCGAGGCGCTTTCCGCCGCAAATACGGCACCCGTGATCACCCGACAGCGTCACCGCGCATGGATAGAATCGGCGCTTCAGGAATTAATGCATATCCGAAATGATCAGCCGCTAGAGTTGATTTGCGAGCATTACCGAAGGGCAGCAACCTGCATTGGCAATATCACTGGAAAAATTTATCAGGATAATTTATTAGACATTATCTTTCGCGATTTTTGTATTGGGAAATAAACAATGTTTCACGTGAAACAGTTTGATGTGATTGTGATCGGTGGTGGGCATGCCGGCACGGAAGCTGCCGCCGCCGCCGCACGCATCGGCGCGCGCACCTGTTTACTAACCCATAAGCACGCCACCGTGGGCGAAATGTCGTGTAATCCTGCCATTGGCGGCATTGCTAAAGGAACATTGGTGCGCGAAATCGATGCGATGGATGGTGTGATGGGCCGGGCGATTGATCGCGCGGGTATCCATTATAAAATGCTCAACGCCTCCAAAGGCCCGGCGGTGCGTGGCCCTCGCGCTCAGGCTGACCGCAAGCTGTACCGATTGGCGGTACAAGAGATTCTTCTTGAATATCCTACGCTAGACATTATCGAAGATAGTGCCGAAGACATACGCATCGAGAATGGTGAAATCACCACGGTGATTGGTGCCTCGGGCATCGAATACCGTACGGCCAAAGTGGTGCTGACCACCGGCACCTTTTTACGTGGCCTGATTCATTGTGGTGAAAAGAAAATTGCTGCTGGGCGTGTGGACGAAGCCCCCTCGGTGGGGTTATCGGATACATTGCGTGGTCTACAGTTGATGATGGGGCGTTTAAAAACCGGAACCCCTGCCCGCCTTGATGGCCGCACCATTCGCTGGTCGGCACTAGCGCCACAACCCGGCGATAACCCACCCGTGCCATTTTCGTATCTCACAGATAAGGTAACGGTACCGCAAATTACCTGCTATATTACCCACACCAACACCCGCACCCACGATGTGATTCGCGAAAATTTACACCGATCGCCCATGTATTCCGGACAAATCGAATCGATCGGGCCACGCTATTGCCCCTCGATCGAAGATAAGGTGGTGCGCTTTTCACACCGCGAGAGGCACCAAGTATTTCTGGAGCCTGAGGGGTTGGATGATGTGACGATTTACCCAAATGGGATTTCGACATCGCTACCCGAAGAAGTACAGCACGCGCTGATTCATTCAATCGAAGGGTTGGAAAACGCCACGATTCTACGCCCCGGCTACGCGATCGAATATGATTACGTGGACCCGCGCGAGTTGCGCGCCACGCTGGAAGTGAAAAAAGTGAAGGGTCTTTATCTAGCCGGGCAAATCAACGGAACCACCGGATATGAAGAGGCCGGAGGTCAGGGGTTGGTTGCTGGTGCCAACGCGGCACTAGCAGCATCGGGTTCGGCGCCATTTTTATTGGATCGTGGTGATGCCTATATTGGAGTGATGATTGATGATTTGATCACGCAGGGCACCAAAGAGCCGTATCGTATGTTTACTTCTCGCTCGGAATATCGGTTGAATTTGCGCCCCGACAATGCCGATAGAAGGCTGACCGTCAAGGCCGCTAGCGTGGGGCTGGTGGGCAGCGTTAGAAATGCACGTTACATAGCAAAAGAACAAGAACTTAGCGAGGCATTAAATTTTGCAAAAACCACCAAAATTTCGCCTAACAAAGCCCAAGATTTAGGAATAAAACTGAATCAGGATGGGGTAAAACGTAACATTCTAGACCTGCTTTCATACCCACATATTCATTTTGAAATGTTGGCGAGCATTTGGCCAGAATTGCAAGGATGGAATAGTGCAACGCGTGAGCAAATTGAAATCGAAGCGATGTATCAGGGGTACCTGGCCCGACAGGAAAATGATATTGCCAGCTTCCGTGAAGATGAACATGTGCGTATTCCCGATGGGCTGGATTACGATGGGGTGGGGTCGCTTTCGAACGAAACGCGTGCCAAGCTAAAATTGGCAAAGCCCGAAACGCTGGGTGCGGCTAGTCGTATTCCGGGGATTACGCCCGCTGCCATAACGGCATTAATGGCGCATATGCGTCGTAGTCGGGTGGCGTAAATGGCGCGCACCAGCTTGCCCGATGTTTCACGTGAAACAGAAACCCAGTTGCAGAACTATGTCGCGCATCTGCAAAAATGGAATGGCAAAATTAACCTGATTGGCAAAACCACGACCAACGAACTATGGGAGCGCCATATTCGTGATGCGTTGCAGCTGCTGCCACTGATACCGGCGAATGCAAAAACACTCACGGATTTAGGGAGCGGGGCAGGGCTGCCCGGGTTGGTGGTGGCCATTGCCGCGCCGCATTTATCCATCACTCTGGTCGAACAGGATCAACGCAAAGCCGCATTTTTGCGTGAGGCCATTCGAGTGGTGGGATTACATAACGCGACGGTATGCGAAGAAGATATTGCCAAGCATCAGGGCACATGCGATGTGGTGACAGCGCGGGCGCTGGCGGCGTTATCGGTGCTGTGCAGCTATGCGCTACCCTTAATTCACAACGACAGTATTTGCCTCTTTCCAAAAGGCGAAAGCTACGCTACAGAGTTAGCAGAAGCACATGCCAGCTGGGCATTCGACGCCGCGCTGATTACTAGTGCAACTCAAGAAAAATCAATGATTGTTTCGATATCGAAACTAAAATATCTCGGAGGCAACCCATGACACGTATTCTCTCGGTCGTAAACCAAAAAGGCGGGGTGGGCAAAACCACCACGGCAGTGAATATGGCAACCGCACTGGCTGCGATTGGCAAGCGCGTGCTGATCATGGATCTTGATCCGCAGGGCAATGCCTCGACTGGGTTTGGCATTACCGCCGCACA
>JBILFK010000152.1:0-4047 GCA_044351685.1 Rickettsiales bacterium
GCGTGCTCATGGGCCAAACTGGCTCGAAGAATTACCTGATTGTCGACGATTTCCAACACGTGCTGCTCTTCGCACCAACCGGCTCGGGTAAGGGTGTGGGCTTCGTGATTCCCAACATGCTGTTCTGGGAAGAATCGCTCGTGGTGCACGATATTAAAATGGAAAACTACGAGCTGGGCAGCGGCTGGCGCAATAAAAAACTCAAACAGGAATGTTACGTATGGAACCCCGCCGATCCGAACGGCGTTTCGCACTGTTATAACCCGCTCGACTGGATTTCCGATAAGCCCGGCCAGATGGTCGATGACGTGCAGAAAATGTGCAACCTCGTGCTGCCCGAACAGGAATTCTGGCAGAACGAAGCGCGTTCGCTGCTCATGGGCGTCATTCTCTATTTGTGTGCCGTGCCCGAAAAAATTACCAGCTTCGGCGAAGTGGTGCGCACCATGCGCAGCGACGATGTGGTCTATAACCTCGCCGTGGTGCTCGATACCATTGGCGGTAAAATTCACCCTGTTGCTTACATGAACATCGCCGCGTTCTTGCAAAAGGCCGACAAAGAACGTTCAGGCGTAATTTCCACCATGAACTCTGGCCTCGAACTGTGGGCCAACCCGCTGATTGATACCACCACTGCCACGTCGGACTTCGACATGCAGTCGCTGAAAAAGAAAAAGCAAACTATCTTTGTCGGCGTTACACCCGATAACTTACAGCGCTTAGAACCACTGCTGAAAGTGTTTTACCAGCAAGCCACCGACTTCATGACCCGCCACATGCCGAAGCCCGACGAGCCGCACGGCGTGATGTTCATGATGGATGAGTTCCCATCCCTCGGCGAAATGCCGCAATTCCAGATCGGTATTGCGTATTTCCGTGGTTACCGCGTGAAGCTGTTCCTCATCGTACAAGATACCCAGCAGCTCAAAGGCATTTACGAAGAAGCCGGCATGAACAGCTTTCTCTCGAACTCGTATTACCGCGTGACCTTCTCGGCGAACAACATTGAAACCGCCAACATGATCTCGCAACTCGTGGGCAATAAAACCGTCGAGCAATCCTCGCATAACAAGCCGCGCTTCCTCGATTTCAACCCCGCTTCGCGTACCATGCATGTTTCCGAAACGCAGCGCGCGTTGCTGTTGCCACAAGAAGTCATTCAGCTTCCGCGCGACGAACAAATTATTCTCGTGGAATCGTTTCCGCCGATTAAGTGCAAAAAGATTTTTTACTTCAAAGATTCTTTCTTCAAGAAGCGCTTATTGCCGCCCATTACCCTGCCCGTGCAAGAACCCTACGACCCGCGCAAAAAGAAGAAAGCCGCAGCCGCCCCACCGCCACCACCCGATGGCGGAGGCAGCGCCCCACCAGCGACTAAATCCTAGCCACGCGCCACATGGTAATGCGTCAGCGTGCCACTATGGGGGCACAACTCACTCCAGTGTGATACTGAAAGTTCCAGCACCGCCGCCGTACAGGTGGGGAATTTTTGTGCCAGTTGCTGCACATCTTCTTCGTGCGTGGCATCGTGCATTAGGGCTACCACCAAAGCGTGCAGGCCGGGGTTATGGCCTATCACCATCACGGTTTTCAGCGCATCATCGCACTGCGCAAGCAGCTGCAGCATGGCATCGGGCTCGGCAAGGTAAAGCTGTTCATACAGCTCGGTCGCAAGCGTGTGGCCCAAATGCACAAGCGTTTGCCGCGCACGCACCGCGGTGGAACATAGCACCACATCTGGCATCAGCGCACCGACTTGTAACCATTCGCCGAGTGCCGCAGCATCGCGCATGCCACGCTCGGTAAGCGTGCGGGCATGGTCACCCGCCGGATGGCTTTCTTCGGTTTTCGCATGCCGAACAATAATAAGGCGACGCTGTGTCATATGTAAAATCTCTTGCCTAGCAACAACCCAGAAAATAAGTTATAGCGTAGTTTTTCCACCCCACAAGCTGCATTGCACCATGCCCAGAACCACACTGCCAACACCTTCACCGCTTGCACTTGATGAAGCCATCATCAAGAAGTTTTTCGTGCAGCCAGAAGATCGGTTTTTTAACCGCGAACTTTCGTGGTTATCGTTTAACACGCGCGTGCTACAGGAAGCCAGCAACCCAAATATTCCGCTGTTTGAGCGTATTAAGTTTCTTTCGATTTCTGCGGCGAACCTCGATGAATTTTACATGGTGCGCGTGGCCGGATTAAAAGCGCAGGTGCGCAGCCATATCACCACCATCTCAAGCGATGGGCAAACGCCTAAACAGCAGCTCGAAAAAATTCAGGAAAACGCTGGCATGCTCATTCACGCGCAGCAGCATTGCTGGGTAGGGTTGAAGCGCAGTTTGCAAAAAGAAGGTATTCGCATTGTCACCGCCAAAGAAATCACCGATCGCGAAAAAACCTGGCTGCGCCATTATTTTGAAGATGAAATTTTCCCGCTGCTTACACCGATTGCGGTCGATCCTTCGCATCCCTTCCCATTCATTCCCAACCTTGGCATGGTGCAGGTATTTGAACTGACACAGCCGCGTAAAAAATCGAAAAAACAAATCGCGCTGATCCCGTTTCCGCAAGCACAATCGCGCTTTATCAAGATCGAGGCCACCAAAAACAGCGCGCGATTCATGCTGCTCGAAGACCTGATATGCCTGTGCTTCGATATTCTGTTCCCCGGCTACGAAGCCTTGCACACGGGCGTGTTCCGCATTGTGCGCGATAGCGATCTGGAAATCGAAGAAGAAGCCGAAGATTTAATGCGCAACCTTGATAGCGCTGTTAAAAAACGCCGCCACGGGCGTGTGGTGCGTATCAAAACTGGTAAAAATATTGCCGCACATTTACTGCAATTCATGCTCGATCATTTGCCTGCCGATGCCCACGATGTCATCGAAGTGCAGGATATGGTGGGGCTTTCACAGATCGATGAACTCTATGCGTTGGCGCGCCCCGATTTAAAATTTACCCCATTCAAAGTGCGTTACCCCGAGCGCATGCACGATGTGGCGGGCGATTGTTTTGCCGCCATTAGCGCCAAAGATTTTGTGATTCACCACCCTTTTGAAAGTTTCGATGTGGTGGTGCAGTTTCTCAATCAGGCGGCCGATGATCCGGCGGTGGTGTCGATCAAGCAAACGCTTTACCGCACCAGCAAAGATTCACCGATTGTGCAGGCGCTTATTCGCGCGGCTGAAAACGGCAAAGCCGTCACCGCGCTTGTTGAACTGAAAGCACGCTTCGATGAAGAAGCAAACATCCGTTGGGCGCGCGATATGGAACGCGCCGGAGTGCAGGTGGTGTATGGGTTTATCGATCTTAAAACCCATGCCAAAATTTCACTCGTGGTGCGGCGCGAACGTGGAAAGCTGAAAAGCTATGCGCATTTTGGCACCGGCAACTATCACCCGATCACCGCAAAAATTTATACCGACTTATCGTTTTTTACCTGCGATAATGCGCTCTGCCACGATGCGGCCTACGTGTTTAACTATATCACCGGCTACAGCAAGCCACGTAATTTCGAAAAGCTTTCGGTCGCCCCCTTATCGCTGCGCAAAAAAATTCTCACGCTCATTGGCGAAGAGATCGCGCATGCAAAAGCCGGCAGGCCGGCCGCCATCTGGGCAAAAATGAATGCGCTGGTAGACCCCGAAGTGATCGATGCACTGTACAATGCCTCGCAAGCAGGCGTGCAAATCGAACTGATTGTGCGCGGCATTTGCGCGCTCAAGCCGGGCATACCCGGGTTCTCCGAGAATATCCGAGTGAAAAGCATTGTCGGACGATTCCTTGAGCACACGCGCATTTGCGCCTTCGGTGGCGGGCATGGCCTGCCTTCGCCTGCGGCCAAACTGTTCATTTCCTCTGCCGATTGGATGGGTCGCAACTTTGACCGCCGCGTTGAAATTCTGGTGCCAATCGAAAACCCCACCGTGCACGCACAAATTCTTGATCAGATTATGGTCGCCAACATCAAAGATGAACGCCAAAGCTGGATTTTAAAACCCGATGGCAGCTATGGCCGCCATTACACCTCGGCCAAAGCGTTTG
>JBILFK010000033.1:0-12809 GCA_044351685.1 Rickettsiales bacterium
CAAACAGAATACGATAGACCGTTTCCCATTCACTTACAGTCGTATGAAAATGCAAAGCACCGTTCTTGTAAATCTGCCTAGTTTTGTCAAAGTCGTGGAGTTTGAAAGCTTCTCGCAGGCCGCACGCAGCCTGAACATGACCAAGTCGGCGGTGAGCAAACAGGTGCAAATGCTGGAAGATACGCTGAAGGTCAAGCTGCTGAACCGCACCACCCGCAGCGTGAAACTTACTGAGCAGGGCGAATTATTTTATCTGCAAGCGCGCCATATCATGGAAAGCCTAGATGAAGCCGAGCGCGGCGTGCAAAGCCTGAATAGCCGCCCCAGCGGCACGCTTAAAATTACTGCGCCTGAATCGTTTGGCATGTTCCATTTAGCGCCCGCACTGGCGCAATTCGCGCAGGAATACCCGGAAGTGCAGATGGAAATTGATTTCTCGAACCGCTTTAACAATATCATCGAAGAAGGCTTCGATGTGGCGATTCGCATTGCCTCGCTCACCGATTCCAGCCTGATTGCGCGCAAACTTGCACCGTGCCAAATGGTGGTTGCTGCCTCGCCCGAATATCTGGAGCGCTACGGCACCCCCACCCACCCGGATCAGTTCCTTAACCACCGCTTTATTGAATATAGCAACAGTGATCGCCCCAAAGAATTCCGCTATACCGACCCATCGGGGAAGCAGGGTGTGGCGCCTATCGAAGTGGTGCTGCGCGCCAATAACAGCCAAATGATGCGCCAGGCGGCTTTAAGCCATATGGGCATTATTGCCTGCCCCAGTTTTATTATGGGTAACGATATTAAAAAGGGCAAACTCACGCGTATTCTCAGTGAATTTGCGATGTTCCCCGAGCGCAATATCTATGCAGTGTTCCCGCAGAACCGGTATATGTCGGCGAAGGTGCGGCTGTTTATCGATTTTATCGCCGAGCGCTTTTCAGGCACGCCCTATTGGGAAGTGTAATTTCTAATATTTGATAAAGAAATACAGCGTCATCACCGCGCCATAGCCAATAATCACCCGCCGCAGCACTGCATCGGGCACGCGCTTGCTTAACATGGCACCGCCATAGCCGCCCACCAGCGCGCCGCACAGCAAAATGCCCGCCACATGCCAATCAATACTGCCCACCAGCAAGAAGGTGAGGGCAGAAATGCCGTTAATGCCCAGCCCAACAAAGGTTTTCAGGCCGTTCATTTCATTGACCGAACGGATGCCCGAAAGCTCATAAAGTGCCATCATCAGCATGCCCATACCGGCGGCAAAAAACCCGCCGTAAAAGCCGATCAGCGTTTGCCCAATCGCCGAAGCGGCAAGCGGAATAGGCAATTCAGCATTGCGGGCAGGGCGCAGCGCCATGATAGCTTTTTTACCGCCAGCAAACAGCAAGGTGGCCATCAGCATCAGCCAGGGAAGTAGTGCCTCGAAGGTTTTGGCAGGGGTAACCAGAAGCAGAAATGAACCAGCTAAACTGCCGATAAAACCGGTTGCGAAATAAAATGCCAGCCGATGTTTTTGCGCCCGTATCTCTGCCCAGAAACCCGTAACACCCGCCACCGAGGCAAACCACAGCGCGCATTTATTGGTGGTGTTGGCCAAAATCGGCGGCATGCCCAGCATCAGCAGCACCGGGAACGAAAAAAACGTGCCGCCACCCGCCACCGAATTCACCGCCCCCGCCCACAGGCCGGTGAGCAGTAAAATGGCGATCGTCACGAAATGCAGTTCCACGTCGGTTCCTTCATATGGGTGTCACAAAGCTGTGCTAGCTTTAGGGCATGTTTTTTTACAATACCACGCAAAATGGCAAACCCGAGCTTCAGGCAACGGCGAGCCTCGCCTTTCACCCTGAAGCGCGCAAGGTGTTTTTAATGCCCGGTGCCGGCGTGTGGTTTAACCCTGAACACCAGCAGGGTTCACCGAAGAAAATGATCGAAGGCTCTCTGAAATATCTGGAACAGTTAGTAGCACCAGCCGCAAGCAGCTTGAGCACACCGCTGGAGCTTTATTGTTTTACCTACAAAGACGCCCGCGACCCACATGACGACGATGCAATTCGGGCAAATTTCAAAAACAATGTAACACCCCCCCACCCGAATTTACCTTCCCCCCGCATGAGGGCTGGCGTGCGGGTAAAGCCATTTTGGCATCCATGGTGGAAGGCTTACCCACACAGCCCACAAGCAGCGACATTACCGAGGCGCTCGGCACGCTTGATTACGAAACGCTCGCCGCACGCCTCAGCAAAATTACGCTGGTGGGGCACAGTTTTGGTACCATACAGAATCAGGATATTGTGCATGTGATGGCAAAAATGTTGCGCGATACCGGCAAATTTTCGGATCAACAGGTTGAAGCGTTGATGCAGGAAATGGTGACGATTAATGTGGGGAATATCGGTGTTGTTGATGGTGCCGGAGTGCACGCGACCAGCTATTATTTCTGCGCCAATAACGACCGTACGGCGTGCAATATTTCAAATTCCTACGACCATGATGGCAGCAAGGGCATGCTTGCGCGCTGTGGCTATCATGCGTGCTATTCTGGCTTTCCCGATACGCTGGGTAAGGTTTCCCGACGCGACATGGGGCATAAAATTCTGGTCAATGGCGATATGCCGCGCGAAGTGCGCTGGAAGGAACGCGACGAAACCAAAAGCGATGGCAGCCTGATAGAGCGCCACCTCGATGAATCCGTGGTGAAAAAAACCCAAGTAAATATTTCGCACGATTTTCGCAATTACATGTATGGCGACTTGCGGCAGTTAAAGCCGGGAAGGCCATCAAGCGCACAAATTGGCATGAGCGATTATCTGTTCACCGTGACCAATAACGCAGTGATGCGCGAACCGGGGATTGGTCAGGCAACGCAGATGCTTATAAACGCGAACCGCGCGGTAAAAAACCATGTATCGGCGCAAGTATCGGGAATAGGAACGCCTTAGCTAGCGCGTGCGGCGTTCAGCGTATTTTCAAGCAAACAGGCAATCGTCATCGGCCCAACACCACCCGGCACGGGCGTAATGGCCGAAGCAACCGCAGCGGCGCTTGCAAAATGCATATCGCCTACCAAACGATTATCGATGCGGTTAATGCCCACATCAATCACGGTGCAGCCCGGCTTCAGCCATGCGCCCTGCACAAATTCGGGCTTGCCAATGGCCGCAATCAGAATATCGGCGCGGCCAATTTCGCCCTGAATATCGGCCGTTTTAGAATGGCAAATGGTAACCGTGCAGCTTTCGCGCAGCAGTAATTGCGCCATCGGCTTGCCGACAATATTGCTGCGGCCAAGCACCACCGCATGTTTGCCCGAGAGGCTACCCACGGTATCTTTCAGCAGTTTTAGGCAGCCAAGCGGTGTGCAGGGCACAAAGCCATCTGCGGCGCCTACCATTAGCTTGCCAGCGTTAATCACGTGAAAGCCATCGACATCTTTGTGCGGGGCAATCGCGTTAATCACCGCCTCCGGGTTGATGTGGGCAGGCAGGGGTAATTGCACCAAAATGCCGTGCACATCAGGGCGCAAATTAAGAATCGCGATCTCGTTCAGCAAGGCTTCCTGCGTGATGCTTGCGGGTTTCACGAACTCGAACGAGTGCATGCCAGCTTCGGTGCAGGCTTTGTGTTTGTTGCGAACATATACCTGGCTTGCCGGGTCTTCGCCCACCAGCACCACCGCGAGCCCCGGCGTGATACCGCGCGCTGCCTTTAATTCTGCCACCTGTTCGGCAATGGCAGTGCGTAGGCGCAATGCGGCGGCTTTGCCATCGATAATCTGTGCGCTAGGCGGCATGCGGCACGCCTTTGCTGGTGGAATATTCGAAATGGTAGGCCACTTCTGGGTAAATGATGCTGCGAATGGCGTGCGCTGCCATGGCCGCTTCCGAAAAACCACATAAAATCAGCTTCAGTTTGTTTTCGTAGGTGGCGATATCGCCAATCGCAAACATACCAGCAACGCTGGTGGCAGCCGTGGTGGGTGCCACCGCAATATGGTTATGCGAAAGCCCCAAGCCCCAGTTAGCAATGGGGCCTAAATCCATGCTCAGGCCAAAAAAGGCCAGCAAATGCTGCGCGGGCAGGCTGCGTTTTTGGCCATCCAGCGTGCTGACCTGCACGGCGTGCAGGGTTGTGCCATCGCCTTCCAGCGCCTCGAGCTGATAGGGAATCACCATTTCTAGTTTCCCTTGCGAAACAAGCGCTTGCATGCGCGCTACCGATTCCGGCGCGGCGCGGAATTTATCCCTGCGGTGGACAAAATATATTTTTTCAGCGATATCGTGTAGCGAAATCGCCCAATCCGCGGCGGAATCGCCACCCCCTGCTATCACAATATGCTGGCCACGGAAATCTTCGCGGCGGCTGACCATGTAATGCACATGCTTGGCTTCATAGGTTTCAAGATTTTGCATGGGTGGACGGTTTGGCCCAAACGCGCCGCAGCCTGCGGCAATAATCACGGCTTTGCAGGTGAGGGTGGTGCCGGTGCTGGTTTCCAGTCGCCAGTTTCCGCTCTCGAGCTTTTCGCAGCTCACCACCTGCTGCCCCAGATGGTAGGTGGGGTGGAAGGGTTCGGCCTGTTGGTAGAGGTTGGTAATTAAATCTTGTGCATCGATCGCCGGGAAGCCGGGAATATCATAGATGGGTTTTTCCGGGTAAAGCGCGGCACACTGCCCGCCCACCTGCGGCAGGCTATCGACCACATGCGCACGAATTTTCAGCATACCCAGTTCGAAAATGGCAAACAGCCCCACCGGGCCTGCGCCGATAATCACCACGTCGGTCTCGAAGCTGTTGCTTTGCGTCATGAGCGTTTGACCTTTCCTTAAAAATTACCGATAGTCACATAAGAGCCTACGCACCCACTCGCAACCAAAAACCTGCCCCTATGCAACAAAATCACGCGTTTCCCTGGCTAAAGCATTACCCCGAAGGCATTGATTGGCACGAAGAATTTGTGGCCAAGCCGCTGTACTTTCTTCTCGAAGAGGCAGCCTCTCGCTGGCCGGAGAATATCGCACTCGATTTTTTTGGCAAAACCTACAGCTACGCTACCCTCAAGGAAATGACCGATCGTATTGGCCGTGGCTTACAAAGCCTGGGGGTCGATAAGGGCACGCGCGTAGGGTTATTCATGCCCAACTGCCCGCAATATGTGATGTGCTATTATGCCATTTTGAAAGTGGGCGGTGTGGTGGTGAATTTTAACCCGCTTTATTCGCATCACGAAATCGAGCACCAGATCCGCGATGCCGAAGTGGAAGTGATGGTGACAGTGAACTTAAAAGTCACTCACCCGAAATTACTACCCTTCATTGGCACCACCAGCTTGCGCAAAGTGGTGGTGTGCCAGTTCCAGAACGCCATGCCGATGGCCAAGCGTGCGTTATTCGTGGCGGCCAAAGGCAAAGATTTAGCGCCCATTCCGAAAGATGCCCACCATATCACGCTGGCCGAATTGCTGGAATATCCTGATTTGGTGATTTCGCCGCGTATCACCCCGCACACTGATTGCGCGGTTCTGCAATATACTGGCGGCACCACCGGCGTGCCGAAAGGCGCGGTGCTGACGCATAGCAATCTCTATATCAACGCGCTGCAATGCAGCCGCTGGATGCAGAATCTGGAGCCAGGCAACGAAACCATGCTGGCGGTGATTCCGTTTTTTCATGTGTTCGCGATGACAGTGGCGATGAATCTGGCGATTGCCAATGGCTTTACCATTATCATTCACCCGAAATTCGATTTGAAACGCGTGCTCGCCGATATTCAGGCGAAAAAGCCCACCGTGATGCCCGGCGTTTCCACGCTTTACGCCACCATCAACAACTATTCGCATATTGGTAATTACGATTTATCTTCCATCAAAATGTGTATCAGCGGCGGTGGGCCACTGCCGGTGGAGGTCAAAGAACGCTTCGAAAAACTTACTGGCTGTGCGCTGGTGGAAGGCTATGGGCTTACCGAATCGTCGCCGGTGACCTCGTGTAATCCGCTGCTTTCGGGGCAAAAAACCGGCTCGATCGGCTTCCCACTGCCCGGCACGATTATGGAAATTATTGATAAAGATGATAAAACCACACCGCTGAAACCCGGCGAAATTGGCGAAGTGTGCATTCGCGGCCCGCAGGTGATGCAGGGCTATTTGAACCGCCCCGATGAATCGGCAGGCGTTCTGATCAATGGCCGTCTGCACACCGGCGATTTAGGCAAAATGGATGATGAGGGCTATTTTTACATCGTCGACCGTTTGAAAGAGATGATTATTGTGGGTGGCTATAATGTCTACCCGCGCAATATCGAAGAGGTGCTATATACCCACCCCGCAGTCGCCGAAGCGGCGGTGGTTGGGCTTTCGCACAAAACCCGCGGACAGATGATCAAGGCTTATATTGTGCTGCGCGAAGGTGCGCGCGCCGATGAAGCCGAACTAAAAAACTACATGCGCGAACATATGAGCGCCTATAGCGTGCCGCATGCCGTGGTGTTCCGCGACGCCATGCCCAAAAGCATGATCGGTAAAATCCTGAAAAAGGAACTGCTGAAGGAAGAAATGGAACGTCAGGCAGCAGAAGCCTCATAAATAAGGCGTAATGCTGCGATAATGGGTTTACATTGGCTGCCCTTCGGGTTAAGCACTCCGCAGATAATTTTAGGAGCATGCTATGACCGCCACCGCAAAGAAAACTGCCGAATTCACAGATTACAAAGTTGCCGATATTACGCTTGCCCCATGGGGCCGCCGCGAGATCGAAATCGCGCAAACCGAAATGCCCGGCCTGATGGCGCTGCGCGAAGAGTTTGGCAAAAGCCAGCCACTGAAAAATGCGCGTATTGTGGGCTGTTTGCACATGACGATTCAAACCTCGGTGCTGATCGAAACACTGATTGCGCTGGGCGCCACCGTGCGCTGGTCGAGTTGCAATATTTTCTCGACGCAAGATCAGGCGGCTGCTGCCACTGCTGCGCTCGGCGTGCCAATTTTTGCTTGGAAAGGCGAAACCGAAGAAGAATACGAATGGTGCATCGAACAAACCATCAAAGGCCCCGATGGCTGGACACCTAACATGATCCTCGATGATGGCGGTGACCTTACCAAAATCATCCACCAGAAATACCCTGAACTGCTGAAAGATATTAAAGGCGTTTCCGAAGAAACCACCACTGGCGTGCAGCGCCTTTTGGAAATGGAGCGCGATGGCAAGCTGGGCGTGCCTGCGATTAACGTCAATGATTCGGTGACCAAATCGAAATTCGATAATTTGTATGGCTGCCGCGAATCGCTGGTGGATGGCATTAAGCAAGCCACCAACGTGATGATCGCTGGTAAAATCGCGGTCGTATGCGGTTACGGCGATGTGGGCAAAGGCTGCGCTGCAGCCCTGCGCGGCCAGGGTGCACGCGTGGTTGTTACGGAAATTGACCCTATTTGCGCGCTGCAAGCCGCCATGGAAGGCTATGAAGTGAACACCATTGAATCGGTGGTGGCATCGGCCGATATTTTTGTTACCGCAACCGGTAACCACGGCATTATCACGCTTGAGCATATGCGCGCCATGAAAGACCGCGCGATCGTTTGCAATATCGGGCATTTTGATAACGAAATCGAAGTGGCTTCGTTGCAGAATTATGCATGGCACGAAGTGAAACCACAGGTGGATGAAGTGGAATTCCCCGATGGTAAGCGCGTGATTCTGCTGGCCAAAGGCCGCTTGGTAAACCTTGGCTGCGCCAATGGTCACCCAAGCCTTATCATGTCGTTCTCGTTCACCAATCAGGTGTTAGCGCAGATCGAACTGTGGCAGAATCACAAAAACTACGACAAAAAAGTTTATGTGCTGCCCAAGCATCTTGATGAGAAAGTGGCCTCGCTGCATCTGGCACGCATTGGCGCCAAACTCACGGTGTTAAGCAAGGAACAGGCCGCGTATCTGGGTGTGCCACAGCAAGGCCCCTTCAAAAAAGAGTGGTATCGCTACTAGGCTTCAGAAATCAGGTTTGAAAGAAGGTTGCCGCGAGCATTTGCTTGCGATGATGCTTCGCCGTGCCTAGTATAGGCAAGCTGAAACCTGAACCCTGAAACCCGATGCCTATTACGGAACTGATTATTGCTGTTGTCGCTGCATGCGTTGGCTATGGCGTGGCGTTGATGCGTAAACGGCATACGGTGGCACTCAGCGATATCAGTGAAAGCATCGCCGGCGATGCGCTGCTGACCTTGCAGAAGCAACTGGAGAAGCAGGCCAATGAATTTCACCTGATTAAACAGGAAGCGCAGCGGCTTTCCAACACCATCAATTCTTCACTCAACCCCGTGTGGCAACGCCGCGCGGAGGATATGAAAATTATCTACTGCAACCTTGCTTTTTCAGAAGTGGCCGAAGAAACCACCGATAGTGTGGTGGCCATTGGCGACCTAGAATTATTCAAGGGCCACCGGGCCTTAGCGCATCGCGCATGGGAAGCGGGCACCGAACAAATTGAACGTCGCCATATTGTGGTGGGCGGCGAGCGCCGACTCTACATGATCCGCGAAGTGCCGTTTAAAAGTGACGGTTTAATTTACGGGTGGGCAGTGAATATCAACGAGCTGGAACAGGCCGAAGAAGAAATTCAGCGACATATTTCTGCGTTGCGTGATCTGCTGGAAAGTTCGATCTCGGCCATGGCGATTTACTCGAAAGATATGAAATTGAAATTCTACAATTTCGCTTTTGTGTCGCTTTGGAAGCTTGATGAATCATGGCTTGATACTGAACCGACCTACGGCGAAATTCTCGAAGTGCTACGCGAAAAACGTAAGCTTCCCGAACAGGCGAATTTTCAGGCCTTCAAGCAGGCACAGCTTAAACAATTCACCACGCTGATCGAACCGGATGAAGGTTTTTTCTATCTGCCGGATGGTAAAATTCTGCGCGTGATTGCCATTCCGCACGCACTCGGCGGTATTCTGTTTGTGTACGAAGATGTGACCGATAGGTTGGCGCTCGAGCGTTCGTATAACACCCTGATTGCAGTACAGCGCGAAACACTCGATAATTTGCACGAAGGCGTGGTGGTTTTCAGTGAAAATGGCAGGCTTTCGCTCAGTAATCCGGTATTCCACAAATTGTGGAATATCCCCGAAGAGTTCACACTCACCGAGCCGCATATCCGTGAAGTGCTCGAGAAATGCCGCCCGCTTTTTAACATTTCCGATTGGGAAATTTTCAAAGAAAATTTGGTATCACGCCTGCAGGCGCGGCAGTTTTTTGCGATACGTTTTGAGCGTACCGACCATACGGTGATTGATTGCTCGAGCGTGCCGCTACCCGATGGCGCAACCTTGCTAACATTCATCGACATGACCGATTCGACGCTCGTAGAACGCAGCCTGCGCGAGAAGAACGAAGCGCTCGAAGCCGCCGACCATTTGAAAACCGAATTCCTTGCCAATATGTCGTACGAGTTGCGCTCGCCGCTTACCTCGATTTCCGGGTTTGCCGAAATGCTCGCGCATAATTATCTGGGGCAACTGAACGAGAAGCAGCAGGAATACATTGGCAATATTTATCAATCGGCGCAGCATTTGGGGCACTTGATCAGCGACATTATTGACCTTGCAACCATTGAAGCGGGCTATTTGCGCCTGGATGTTACGGAGTTTGACCCCAGACACGCGATTGAAAGCGTGCAAGCGCTGCTTAGTGAAAAAGTGAAACTCGAAGGCATCACCATTTCGCAGGATATCAGTAAACAGCTGCTTACCATGCGCGCCGATGAAACGCGCTTTAAGCAAATTGTGTTCAACTTGCTCAGTAATGCAGTGAAATATACTAAATCGCACGGCGCGATCACTATTCGAATGGTGCAAACCAAACCCGATACGATCGAGCTGATCGTGCGCGATCAGGGTGCGGGCATTGAAGCTAGCAAACAGGCGATGGTGTTTGATCCCTTCTTCCGTGGGGGCGCCAGACAAGGCAGCACTTCTGGGCTTGGGCTTTCCATCGTGAAGCGCTTTGTGCAGTTACATGGGGGCAGTGTTACCCTGCATTCGGTGCCGGGCGAAGGCACCGAGGTACTATGCACTTTCCCCGGCCAATCTGGCGATTTAGCGCTGGCGGCAGTGAGTTAAGAGGAACCTAAAATGACCACGCACGCAGAGTATATTCTTACACTTTCCTGCCCGGATACCCACGGTATCGTGGCGGCGGTCACCGGGTTTCTGGCGGCCAAGCAAGGCTTCATTATGGAATCCACACAGTTTGGTGATCCTTCGACACAGCAATTTTTTATGCGCGTGCATTTTCATGCGCAGCATACGCAAGCAATATTGTCAGATGCCTTCGCGGATGCGGTGGCCGAACGCTTTGCCATGCGCTGGCAGCTGCAGGATGCAAAGGCGAAAACCCGCACGCTGATTCTGGTTTCCAAACAGTTGCATTGCCTGAACGACCTGATGCACCGCACCCGCACGGGGCGGGTGAATATCGAGATTCCGGCGGTGATTTCCAATCACGAAGAAGCGCGCAGCATGGTGGAGTGGCACGGTATTCCATTTTACCATTTCCCCATGGACGGTGGCAAAGAAGCGCAGGAAGCAAACATTCGCGAAGTACTGCTGCGCGAGCGTATCGGCCTGACGGTATTGGCGCGCTATATGCAGATTTTATCGCCCGCCTTTGCCAGCGAATTGCGCGGCGCGGCGATCAATATTCACCATTCCTTCCTGCCGAGCTTTAAGGGCGCCAAGCCCTACCATCAGGCCTACGAGCGCGGCGTAAAACTGATTGGCGCCACCGCGCATTATGTTACCGATGCGCTCGATGAAGGGCCGATTATCGAACAGGAAGTGGTGCGCGTGGACCATGCGCAATCGCCCGATGATCTGGCCGAAATTGGCCACGATACCGAAGCCTTAGTGCTGGCGCGTGCCGTGAAATATGCCACCGAACACCGCGTGCTGCTGAATGGCAATAAAACGGTGGTGTTTAGATAACTCACTCAAAAGTCCTTCGCTTCGCTCAGTGTACTTTTGAGTGGGATAAGCGCAGTAGCACTAGTCAGCTATGAGTCGTGCGCATCACGTTAAATCGTGTAAAACCAGCTATAAAGCAGGTTATCAATAAAGCGTAGCAGCAGAATGAGAAGAATGGGCGAAAGATCAATGCCGCCTAAATCTGGCAGAATGCGCCCTAGCAGGCGGCGAATGGGCTGCAACATTGGCTCGAACAGCTTGCCGAGGGTAAAATACACGCGCTGCACCAGCGGGCTATGACGATTAATAATATCGAACTGCATGAGCAAGCCGAGAATCACCCATATCAGTAACCCCAGATTGACCAGAGAAATAATATCGCTCAACAGGTTAACGAAAGGATTCAGCATGGCGTTTTTCACTTGTATGTTTACTGGTAACGCTTATAATGCATGTAAGGTGAAAAGGGGAAGGATTCTTCGCTGAATTCACCAAAAAAACGACGTGATGCACAGCAATGTGACATTGCCGCAGTCAGATAGACAACGGAGCTTGACCATGACGGTTTCATCACTTTCCTCGCTTGCAGCGGGGATTAATCGTAGCCTTACAAATCAAAATTCACGCGTAGCAAATACCGTTGCGGCACTGGTTTCCGGCAGGCGTTTAACGCAAGCCTCAACCGATGTGGCCGCGCTTTCGGCTTCGGTGTCGCTGCAAAATCAGGTAAACGGCCTTCGCGCCGCTTCGCTCAATGTTTCGCAGGCGCAAAGCCTGCTGCAGGTGGCCGATGGTGCCGCCGCCCAAATTGGCGATGCATTGCAACGTGCTGCACAAATTTCAGCGCAGGCTAATAACGGCGCGCTTACCAGTGCACAGCGTAACCAGCTGAATCAGGAATTCCAGAATATCACCCAGGAAATTAACCGTCTCGCGGGCAATACCAATTTTAACGGCGTGAACCTGATCGATGGTTCGCTTGCTGGCGGTGGCGCAAGCACTAATGCTACGCAAAGCGCCCGCGCAAGTGGCGCATTGCAGTTTAATGGCAACGTGGCTGGCGGCCAAACCATTAACCTCAACGGTGTATCGCTGGTTGCAGGCACTGATTTTGCGGTGGGCACCACTGCAGCCCAGACCGTGCAGAACTTGGCGAATTCGCTTAATGCCGATAGCCGCTTTGCCGGGTTCAATTTTTCAGCGTCAGCGTCGCAGCTTGGCATTGAAGCGGAAGCTGGCGGCAGTGCCGGCAACCAATTCACGATTAATCAGGCAGCATCTACGGCGGGTGGTGCATTTACCGTGGCGGGCAACGCGCTTACCGGTGCGGGGGTATTTTCGCTGCAAGGTGGCAATGATGCCGGGCTTTCGGCGGGTGATACCACGGCGGTTGGCACGGTGGGCAACAATTTGCTTACCGGGTTAAATAATCAAGCGGCAACGTCGCAGCTTTCGTTCACTTCCGCTTCGGATATTGTGGCGGGCAACACCATTCAAATCGATAACGGCGAGGGCGGGTTTACCACCTTCACGTTTGTGAATGGGGCGCCGGCTTCTGCCATCGACATCCAGATTGGCAGCACGCTGGAAGCCACACTCAATAATGCCGCCTCGACGCTTGAAAATTTTTCGGGCGCCGGTGATTTTGGCACGCGGCAATTAAATTTCTCGGTGCAAAATGGCAATCAGCTGGTGATTTCTTCGGCGCTTCCCGGCAACCCCACCGATGTGGCGGGTGCCGCCCTGAATGTGAATTTAACCAGCGCGGGCGGTTCTATTTCGGCTACCACGCTGAATAATGGTTCGGTTGGCGGCATTGATGTGAGCAACGTGACCAGCGCTGGCT
>JBILFK010000034.1:0-12806 GCA_044351685.1 Rickettsiales bacterium
CGGATAGGCGAGAAAGAAAAAGCTCGCATCGAGTGCGGTTTTACGAATGAAGCTTGGTTTGGCTTCTACGAATTCGGCTTCTTTCCATAGCGACATACGCGGAATCCAACGCGGCACTTCGGCTTTATAGGCACGAAACGCGTCGCCAAATTTATGCTCTAAGAACGCCTCTTCTTTGGCAACCACACTCCGATAATATAGGCAAAACGAAATCACTAGAATCAGCAGCAGCGAATAGATGCCGCTTTGCAAGCCAATACCCAGTAACCCGAAAAATGAGAATACATATAACGGGTTACGAACCACCGAATAGGGGCCATCCTGAATAATCAGATCGTTCTTTCTACCGCCAATGAATAACGAGCAGTAGCTGCGACCAAACACGCATAAAATAATGAGAAAATAGCCTAACCATTCGGCGGTTTCATGAATGAATCCTTCAGCACTGGTGTAGCCCAGATCAAAGATAATCAGCGGTAACAATAAGAATATAAAATACCGACTATGGCGAATACGTGATTTTTGCAGCTTCGGCGCGCTCATATTGGTCATGGAAATTCCTTGTTTAGGATGCTGTTTTCTGCAGCCAGCGGCTGCCAGGCTTGATGGCTGGAATATCGCGTAAATGTTCGGGCAACGTATCCGCTGCATAACTTGCGACATTGAGTGTTAGCAACGAGATAAGCGGAAATGGCAATGCATTCGATTGCCCAGCCGAGCGATCGATCAACGAGGCTTCTGCCACTACATGCCCACCATGAGCGGCAATACATTCCACCGTTTCCAGCGACGATTTGCCGGTGGTTACCACATCTTCTACCAACAATACCTGCGCACCTTGCGGAATGTTGAAGCCACGGCGTAATGCAAAGGCACCGTTTTCACGCTCGCAGAAGATGGTTTCCACCTGCAACTGTCTGCCCATTTCATAGCCCACTACCACACCGCCCATCGCAGGTGCCACCACAAGATCAATAGAATTAGCAATAGCCCCGCGCACTTTGCGCGCCAACTCGGCGCACAGTTTTTCAGCACGTTTTGGGTTCATAAGCACGCGCGCGCACTGCAAATATGTGTCGGAATGTAGCCCAGAAGAAAGAATAAAGTGGCCGCGCAGTATGGCTTCCGCTTCTTCAAATTCTTTTATTATTTCCTGCTCACTCAACATCGGGTTCCCGTATTGCCAAATTATCAATCAGACGCGTGTTACCAAGCCACGCGGCAGCAAGCAAGCGGCTTGGCCGCTCATAGTGGGTAAGTGGCTGCAACGTATCTTCGCTGCGGTATTCTAGGTAATCAATGCGGGTAAACCCTGCCCGCGTTAACATGGCATGCCCCTCTTCCAATGCTTTAGCAATGCTAACGCCTGCTTTAAACATCGCTTCCACCTGATTGAGCGTTTGTGCCAGCGCAGGCGCTTTTGCGCGCTCCTCTGCCGAAAGATATCGATTACGCGATGAAAGCGCCAAACCATCGGCTTCGCGGATCGTTTCCACACCGATTATTTCAACAGGTAATGCTAAATCGGCCACCAAACGGCGTATCACGCATAATTGCTGGTAATCTTTTTCGCCAAACAGCACGATATGCGGCAACACCACATTCATTAATTTTGCAACGACCGTTGCCACACCATCAAAATGGCCAGGGCGGTGCGCCCCACATAAAATTTCGGTAATACCCGCCACATGAATGCTGGTAGCAAACCCTTCAGGGTAGACATCTTCTACCTGCGGCACCCATACCAAATCCACCCCCGCCTCTGTCATGATGTTGATATCACTTTCAGGTGTCACGGGGTACCGCGCAAAATCTTCATTGGCGCCAAATTGCTTGGGGTTTACAAAAATGCTTACCACTACGCGATCTGCCAGTTCACGCGCTACTTCCATCAATGCGCGGTGGCCATCGTGCAGCGCCCCCATGGTGGGGACAAAGGCAATAGTTTCCCCTGCCTCACGCCACGCAACGAGTGCGTGCAGTAAATCAATGACGGTGTTGCGTATTTCTGGCATGGTTTCCCTTGCGGTGATTCAAAAGTCAAAATACATGAAATGCAATGGCATTCCAGCAAAAGCTCACAATGGAACAACTAACACCACTTCAGCGTTACGAATACCGCGTTGCCTACGACCATTTGCAGGCCGATGCCGCACAGCGCAGCGCAGCGGAGGCATTTGACGGCCTATATCATTATCTAGCGCTAAAATCTAAATTCAGCCTGCTGCGACGCTTTGCAGGCAACGGTAAACATGCGCGCGGTTTATATATTTGGGGCGATGTGGGGCGCGGGAAATCGATGCTCATGGAAATGTTTGTGGCGTCTATATCGCCCATTCGTCGAACCAAACGCTTACATTTTTATGCCTTTATGCGCGATGTGCATGCGCGACTGCATGCGTTCAGGCAACTAGATTCTTCCGGTGATGTATTGTTGCATGTGATCAAAGAAATCGCTTCAGAAGTACAAGTGTTGTGCCTGGATGAATTTCAGGTGACGGATGTGACCGATGCCATGATACTTTCGCGCCTGTTTACCGGGCTGATTGATGCCGATGTGGCGGTGGTTTTCACCTCGAACCGTCACCCGCGCGATTTGTATCAGGGCGGGCTACAGCGCGAACAATTTCTGCATTTTGTGCATGATGTGGTTGAGGCACGCCTTGAAATCCATGAGCTCGATAGCGCACATGACTATCGGCTAAAACAGCTTACCTCACTGGAACGCACCTACATGTTCCCCCGCGATGGGCTGGCCGATGATTTTTTAATGCATAGCTGGCAATGTTTAACAGGCGGCGCAGCTTCAACACCGCTTACGCTGAAGGTGCATGGCCGCACAATCGAGATTGAAAAACATTGCGAGGGAGTGGCATGGCTTACCTTCGCGGAATTATGTGTTCGCCCGCTGGGCGCAAATGATTATCTGGAGCTTGCGCATTCCATTCACACGCTGCTTTTGCAAGGCATTCCGCAATTAACCCCCGAACAGCGCAACGAAGCCAAACGCTTTGTAGCGCTCATTGATACGATTTACGATTGCCACGTAAAACTTATCTGTACTGCAGCCACCAAGCCCGAAGATATTTATGCTGCAGGCGATGGCAGCTTTGAGTTTGCCCGTACCGTTTCGCGCTTGCACGAAATGCAAAGCGCCACATATCTGGCTTTGCCAAAAACCCTTTCAGCGTGATAGATGGCATGATGCAACATTCACCAGAAGCACTGACCGTTTATTTAGCATCGCCGCGCGGTTTTTGCGCGGGCGTCGATCGGGCGATTGATATTGTTGAAAAGGCACTCGAACTTTACGGCCCGCCTATTTATGTGCGCCACGAAATTGTGCATAATCGCTGGGTGGTCGAGGATTTGCAGGCTAAAGGGGTGGTGTTTGTTGATGATATTTCTGAAATACCTGATGGTGCTATCACCGTATTTTCTGCCCACGGTATTTCTGAGAAAGTAGAAAACGAAGCCAAGCTGCGCGCGCTACCCATTATTGATGCCACCTGCCCACTGGTAACCAAAGTGCATAACGAGGCCAAACGCTACGAGCGCGAAGGCCACGAGATTATTCTGATTGGCCATGAAGGGCACCCGGAAGTAGAAGGCACCAGCGGCCGAGTTGAAAAAGTATATTTAGTTTCCGAACCTGCGGATGTGGAAACCTTGCAGGTTAGCCGCCCCGAAAAACTGGCCTACGTTACCCAAACCACCCTGAGTGTGGATGATACCAAGGCCGTGATTGCCGCACTTAAACAACGCTTCCCCAACATTCAGGGGCCAGAAACCAAAGATATTTGTTACGCCACGCAAAATCGCCAACAAGCCGTGAAAGAGTTAGTGAAACAGGTGCAGCTGCTATTGGTAGTTGGTTCTAAAAACTCTTCGAACTCGAATCGCCTGCGCGATTTAGGCGCTGAATATGGCATTCCCGCCTATTTAATTGATGATGCCGAAGATATTAAACCCGAATGGCTGCATGGAATTACGACGTTGGGGCTTACGGCAGGTGCATCCGCGCCAGAATTATTGGTAGAACGCGTACTAAGCTACCTGAATATGGCGCGGCCAGTTACGGTTGTGCCGTTCAATATTGTTGAAGAACATGTGGTATTCAATTTACCTGCCGAAGTGCGCTCGCGGCCGTTTATCGATAAATTAAAAAAGCAGGCAAGTAATTAGCCACCTTGCATCGCAAGTGTTGGTACGCTTGCCACACGATCACTCTCAAGTAAGCTTGATTGTGTCTGAATTTTTGGTGATGGCCCTTCCAATGAAGGCGCGGCCATTTGCTGTGTATTTGCTTCTGGTAAGGGTGCATTCGAAGCGATAGGCGCAGGCGCTGCTTCGTTCTCATGCGGTTTGCGTTTAGCTGCTAAAAACCGACTACTAATATACAAACCAAACGTACATACACTGGTGTAAAATGCTTCAAAAAATGTGATTTTGGTGATTTCGCCGATATCGTGATTGCCAAACCATTTGGCTACATTAGGGCGTTTTTTGATCCATTTGCCAAGCTTCACGCCTGGTTCCAAAAATAATTTATTATTCAATCCGGTTTTATCGAGTGCCATGGCAGTGGGTACCACAATGCCAGCAGTAAGCGCGCGCCCAGCAAGCACACTGCCCCAGGTTTGCTTTGGCTCGGCTTCATACACCGAATCATCTGCTGGGCGGGTGCCCATCATATCATCGATACCCTTGGCAAATTTCTCGCGGTTATCTTCCAGCACCTTGATGAAGGGCGCCATAATTGAACCATCGGCAAACGAGAAAAATACGGTTTTCGCCATGGTGGCGGAATCATCGTTCATGCCGGTTTTTTTGAATTGTTTGGTCATCCAGTCGCCGCGCTTCTGGAACCATTCGCCAATGCGGCCATATTTTAATTTTCCGGCAGCCGTTCTATCGCCACCACGCGCCGTAAGATAGGTGGCCGCTACCGAAACACCAAACACCACCACGTTGTTCAGTACAGGATAGAGCAAAGTATCATAGGCCCATAAGCCCGGAGTGCGGCGTATTTTCTTAACCTGCGCATGCTGTTGCTGCTGAATGTTTTGCGCTTGCTGCTGTTGCTGCAAATCTTGCGTATTTGCAGGCGCAATTGCCCCTGCCTCTGTGGCCTTGTTTGGCACAGTATTCGCCGTAGCGATTTCATTCGCTATCGGCACGCGAGAATTTTGGGCGTACTTTTCCATTGTTTTTAGAATATCAATTTCACCCCCCAAAGGCATGTGAAGGTTTGATGACATTCGGCATATTTTTCTATAACTTAACGAATGAAAGAGAGTGATTCCAAAAATCAAAAGCCATTAAAAATCAACGGGTTGAGTTTTTTGGGGAAACGTCAGCTCTTATGGAACCATCGATAGGGCATGAAAGAGAGAATGGTGGGCGGTAGAGAACTCGAATCTCCGACCTCCTCGATGTCAACGAGGCGCTCTAACCAACTGAGCTAACCGCCCTCACCAAACTTCTACTTGCAGCGCACGTTGGTTAGCGCCTGTAACGCTCACGTGCCGCGAGGCTGGCCAACTAAGTTAACCACCCTCACCAAGCAAGAAGCGGTTTATAGCAGGGTTTTTTATGGGTGCAAGATAGGTTTGCAGCTACCTGTAACGCGCTTTATCCGCCGGATACACCCCCAGCACCGTTACTTTGTGGGTGAAAAACCCAAGCTCTTCAATGGCGCGCTGCACATGCTTTTCGCCTGGGTGGCCTTCAAATGTCATGAAGAATTGCGCCGCACTATTGGCGCCACCACGAATATAGCTTTCCAGTTTCAGCATGTTCACGTTGTTGGTGGCGAACCCGCCAAGCGATTTATACAATGCCGCCGGAATGTTCCGCACGGTGAAAAACAGGCTGGTGAGCATACCGGTAGCATCGGCATCTACCTCGAGCGGTTCACGCGAAAGCACCACGAACAAAGTTTCGTTATCTTCGGCATCGTGAATATTTTCGGCAAGCAGCTGCAAGCCATACAGCCCACCCGCTAGTTTTGAACACAATGCGGCTTTGGTTGTATCGCCCCACGTGGCAACATCACGCGCAGCGGTAGCCGTATTATCATGAATATGTGGCTTTAGGCCATGCTCACGAATGAAGCCACGGCATTGAAGCAGGCCCTGATGGTGCGAATACACATCGGTGATATCTTTTAGCGTGGCATCTTTTGTGCCGTAAAGATGGTGCTCTACGGGCTGGATATGCTCGGCAATAATTTGTAGCTGGGTGCGCGGCAACAGGTTGTGAATCTCGGCTACGCGGCCTGCTTGCGAGTTTTCAATAGGTATCATGGCATATTTGGCCTGGCCTTTTTCGACGGCTTCAAACACATCTTCAAATGAATTCAGCGGCAAGGTATGCATATACGGGTAATTTTGGCGGCAGGCTAAATCGGCATTCGCCCCTTCCACGCCCATAAATGCAATTGTATGTTCGGTATCAATAGTACTGGACATTCGCCCCCCTGATTCTTATCTAACGGGGTGAAACTAGATAACACTGCAAGTAAAGGCAAGTCAGCATGAGCGCTGCTCTGAAATCTGTGAAGAATCCCGCTGCCGAGTGGAATATGGATAGTTGGCGCGAGAAGCCTATCAAGCAACAGCCCGATTATCTGGATAAAGACGCCTTGCTGCGTGCCGAAGGCCAACTAAAAACGTTGCCGCCACTAATTACTGCCGAAGAAGCAAGAAGCCTAAAAAGTGAATTAGCCATGGCAGTGGATGGCCGCGCCTTCTTATTACAAGGCGGCGATTGCGCCGAAAGCTTCGCAGAATTTAACGAAAAAAATCTGCGTAGCTTTTTTCGTGTGCTGATTCAAATGACCATCGCCCTGATGTATGGCGCTGGCTCACCTGTAATTAAAGTGGGGCGCATTGCCGGGCAGTTTGCCAAACCGCGTTCCGATGGTTTCGAGAAACAGGGCGATCTGGAATTGCCAAGTTATCGCGGCGATATGGTGAACGGAATGGACTTTGATGCCGCCACACGCGTGGCCGACCCGGAGCGCTTAATTCACGGTTACTATCAATCGGCTTCGACACTGAACTTTTTACGCTCGCTAGCACGTTCTGGATATGCCGCGCTTTCACGCGTTTCGAAATGGAACGCTGACTTTGTGGATAGCTCGCCTCAAGGCAAACATTTTAACCAAACTGTTGAACGTATTAATGACTGCCTAGATTTCATCACCGCCACCGGCTTGAATATGGAAGGCGTGGGTGAACTTTCCGAAGCGCGCTTTTATACATCGCACGAAGCGCTACTATTAAACTATGAATCTGCCCTCACCCGCCGCGATCACGATACGGGCGAACATTATGTAGCCTCTGCCCATATGCTGTGGATTGGTGATCGCACGCGCAACCCCGACGAAGCGCATATCGAATTTTTGCGCGGCGTGATGAATCCGCTCGGCTGTAAAGTTGGCCCCAGCATGACTCGCGAAGATCTTTTGCGCATTTGCGATATTCTAAATCCGCACAACGAGCCAGGTCGCCTAACATTTATTTCGCGCATGGGCGCAACAAAGGTGGAAGAAAAACTTCCTGCACTCGTGCGCGCACTGAAAGAAGAAGGACGCCATGTGGTATGGTCGTGCGATCCGATGCACGGCAACACTATTAAAGCACCGGGCGGATTTAAAACGCGCAAGTTCACTGACATTCTTGCCGAGGTGCGCAAATTTTTTGCCATCCATGAAGCAGAGGGAACACGTGGCGCCGGCGTGCATTTTGAAATGACCGGGCAAGACGTGACTGAGTGTCTGGGCGGCGCACAGGCTATCTCTGAGCTTGATCTCTCTGATCGCTATCACACGCACTGCGACCCACGCCTTAATGCATCGCAATCACTCGAGCTTGCATTTCTTATCGCCGACTTGCTGAAGAAAAAGTAAGCAGCGACAACTTGCGTTTTACTAGTAGCGACTATCCTACATCATGGTGTTTGTTGCAGCATCACCACAATCTGTAGCAGTTAAGAAAAAAACGAACTGTTTTTACTGTCACTACTTTCAATCATTGTAGCAATGCGAAGTAAAATTATGTTTAGGTTGCTGTGTTGTTAACTTTTTACTGGAGGTCTTTATGGCTGTTGCCAAAAAGAAAGTCGCTGCTAAGAAACCAGCAGCAAAGAAGAAAACGGTTGCTAAGTCGACTGCAGCGAAAGTTGTGAAGTCGAAGAAGAAGCCGGTTGCTAAAAAAGCTGCTGCAAAAAAGCCAGCTGCTAAAAAGAAAGTAGCAAAGAAGCCTGTTGCTAAAAAAGCTGCGAAGAAAACCGTAGCTAAAAAAGCACCAGCGAAGAAAACTGCTGCTAAGAAACCAGCTGCTAAGAAGCCAGCTGCGAAAAAGAAGCCTGCTGCTAAGAAGAAAGTTGTTGTTACCCCAATCATGGGTGGCGGCCACTAATTCTTACGAATTAGCTTCAAAGAAAGGGCGCCTAATTTGGCGCCCTTTTTATTTTTACGTTGCTCCTGGCGAGCACATACTGTGCTGCCCTGCGCGCCGCTTCGCGAGGCCAAGGCTTCACTTGAAATGCTATTCACTGGATAGCATTTCAACATTACGCACTCGGTTCTACTGAACCTCGAATAACTATTTGGCACTACGAAACAAAAAAAGCCCGCCATTTCTGGCGGGCTTTTCGTTAGATATGTGCGTTAAGCTATTCGCCCTGACGCTTGCGGCGCATGGTTTTGCCCGACATTTCGTATTGATCTGAAATATCTTCGCCCGTTTCCTGATCCACTACTTTCATTGAAAGGCGCACTTTGCCGCGACCATCAATTTCCAGTACTTTCACTTTTACGGTTTGGCCTTCTTCGACCACATCGCTTACTTTTTCAACGCGGTGATCAGCCATTTCGCTAACATGCACCAGGCCATCTTTATCGCCGAGGAAGTTTACGAACGCACCAAAATCAACGATGCGCACCACTTTACCGGTGTAAATTTTGCCAATTTCAGCAACGGCCACGATACCTTTAATCCAGTTGATGGCTTTTTCAGCGGCTTCGCCGGTAGTGGCGAATACGTTGATAAGGCCTTCATCGGAAATATCGATTTTGGTGCCGGTGGTTTCGGTGATCTCACGAATCACTTTACCGCCGGTGCCAATCACTTCACGAATTTTTTCTTTATCAATCTGGATGGAAGAAATACGTGGAGCATGCTGGGCAAGCTCGCCGCGAGGTGCGGTGAGTGCCTTTGCCATTTCACCTAAAATATGCGCACGGCCTTGCTTTGCCTGTGTCAGCGCGACGCGCATAATTTCTTCGGTGATACCATTCACTTTGATATCCATCTGCAGCGCGGTGACACCTTTATCGGTACCGGCTACTTTGAAATCCATATCACCGAGATGATCTTCATCGCCCAGAATGTCGGAAAGAACGGCAAATTCTTTACCTTCGAGAATCAGACCCATCGCGATACCGGCGATTGAACGCTCAAGCGGTGCGCCAGCATCCATCAGTGCAAGCGAGGTGCCGCACACCGTTGCCATCGACGACGAACCATTCGATTCGGTAATCTCTGACACCACACGAATCGTGTATGGGAAGGCTTCTTTGCTTGGCAGCATCGGGTGAACCGCACGCCATGCCAGTTTGCCGTGGCCAATTTCACGGCGTCCAGGTGGGCGCAGTGGGGTGGCTTCGCCTACCGAATAGGGAGGGAAGTTGTAATGCAGCATGAAGGCTTCATCGTAGGTGCCATCAATCGCATCGATCATTTGCTCATCCTGCGAAGTGCCAAGCGTGGTTACTACCAGCGCCTGTGTTTCACCACGGGTGAACAATGCCGAACCGTGCGTACGTGGCAATACACCTACTTCGCACACAATCTGGCGAACATCGGCAAGGCCACGGCCATCAATACGGAATTTGTCTTTTACGATCGCGCTACGCACGATGTCTTGCTCAATTTTCTTGAGCAGACGGCCAACGGTTTTGTCGTCGTTGCCCAGTTCTTCAACAAATTTGGCTTTCACTTCCTTTTTCACCGCATCAATCGCGCCTACACGCTCTTGCTTTACGGTTTTCTTGTAAGCAGCGCGTAAACCGGCTTCGGCAAGCGCTTTCACGCCAGCAACCAGTTCTGCATCGTATTCAGCTGGAGCAAATTCCCATGGTTCTTTGGCTGAATTTTCAGCAAAATCGATGATGAAATTGATAATTGGCTGGAAGTTTTTGTGACCAAACATCACCGCTTCGAGCATTTTATCTTCTGGCAGTTCTTTGGCTTCGGATTCTACCATCAGCACCGAGGTAGCTGTACCTGCAACCACCAGCTCAAGCTCGCTTTCAGCGATTTCAGTTTTGGTAGGGTTCAGCACGAATTGGCCGTTAATCATACCCACTTTTGCTGCACCCACAGGGCCCATGAATGGCACGCCTGAAATGGTAAGCGCGGCCGAAGTACCAATAAGCGCTGCAACATCTGCATCATTTTCCAGATCGTGCGAAATCACGGTGCACACTACTTGCACTTCGTTGTAAAAACCTTCGGGGAAAAGGGGACGAATCGGGCGATCGATCAGGCGCGAAACAAGAGTTTCTTTTTCTGTCGGGCGACCTTCGCGCTTGAAAAAGCCACCGGGAATTTTGCCCGCAGCATAGGTTTTTTCGATATAGTTGACGGTGAGTGGGAAGAAATCGATATCAGGTTTTGCAGCTTTTGCAGCAGTCACTGTGCAGAGCACTACGGTTTCACCGTAGGTAACAAGCACCGAGCCATTGGCTTGGCGGGCAATACGCCCTGTTTCCAGTGTGAGGGTATGACCACCCCATTCCATCGATTTACGTGTAATTTGAAACATAGTTTTTCCTTTCCTTCCCCCTACATCAAGACCGCAAAAAATATCGCACAGCCATCGGCCAGAGAAAGCCTGTGTGTACACCGTGATCCTCAGGCGGTGATGCGGGTGTACACCCTGGCGCATCTCGCCTTGTGCCCGAAATGGGCATTAAAAAAATGCCCCCACTTTGCAGCAGGGGCGCTTATGTGTTACTTGCGTAAGCCCAGCTTGCTAATGAGTGCGCTGTAGCTGCTTGGATTTTTACGCTTTAAATAATCCAGCAAGCTGCGGCGACGCCCCACCATAATCAGCAGACCACGACGCGAGTGGTGATCTTTTTTGTGGGTTTTGAAATGCTCGGTCAGCGTGTTAATGCGGTTGGTAAGAATTGCAACCTGCACTTCTGGCGAACCCGTATCATCTTTGCCGACGGCGAATTCTTTAATCACTTCTTGTTTTTTTTCTGCAGTAATACTCATGTTTGTCTCCAAATCAGCATCGCGTTTAACTCGTCAACGTGTGAAGTAATCTGCCTGGCTGAAAGCGCGCGCCGTCCCATTCTCCTAGTGCCACCAGTATGCCGCGATGGGTAATTGCCATCGGCGCTATTGGCGGCATCGAAATCGGGAGGCTAATCGCCTTGCCGTGACGCAAATCTTGCCACGTTGCCGCATCAACCTCATTCGCCGGGATGCCGTCCAGCGCGAGAGTGAGCGGATGCAACCATGAAGCATTCTCCATGATTGTGGCGGGGGTATGCACGGTTTTCTCTAAAAAATCCAGTGAAATCATTGTTGCTTCCGAAAATCCCCCGATCGCGGTGCGGCGAAGCATTGAAATATAAGCACAACTGCCCAATCTGCGGGCAATATCGCTCCCCAGCGCGCGTATATAGGTGCCCTTGCTTACCGTTGCTTCAAAACTGGCGGTATCGCCTGTAAAACCAGTCATATTCAACGCATGAATCGTAACGCCACGCGGCTGCATGACCACTTCTTCGCCTGCACGGGCTAATTTATAGGCGCGCTCACCGTTAATTTTAAGGGCACTGAAGGCAGGGGGAATTTGCTGAATTGGGCCAGTAAATTCTGGCAACACGGCACGAATTTCTGCTTCGGTTGGGCGTACATCGCTGGTGGCAGAAACTTCGCCTTCGGCATCATCCGTGCTGCGTTCTTCGCCGAAACGAATTGTGAATGCATAGGTTTTTTTGGCATCCATCAGCAGTGAGACGCATTTGGTGCCCTCGCCCAGCGCTAAGGGCAGCATACCGCTAGCAAGTGGGTCCAGCGTACCTGTATGGCCGATTTTACTAGGGCGAAGCAAGCGCTTTACGCGCATAACAGCATCGTTGGAGGTAATACCAAGTGGCTTATCCAGAATAAGCCAACTATTCAAAATATTTCTATTCTTCGGAGGGTTTGCTGACATCTTGCTTCACGCGGTCGCTGTTGAGCAGCACGTTGATGCGGCTGGCGACCTCGAACGAGGTATCAAGCTTAAACCAAAGTTTGGGGGTATGACGGAGAATCACCCGCTTGCCCACCAGCAGGCGAATATGCGTGGTGTGCTCGGCCAGCGCCTTCATCACGGCTTCTTTGTTGCTGCCTGCAAGCGGCATCACGAATACGGTGGCATTTTTTAAATCGGGGCTGATGCGCACTTCCGAAACCGTAATCGAGCCGGAATCCAGCAGCGGAATATGGGTTTCACCATGCGCAAAAATCTGTGAAATCGCCTGACGAATTTCTTCACCGACACGTAATTGACGCTGCGATGGCTGTTTTTTGCTTTCCATCATTCTTCCACATTACGAATGTTAGGCAGTTGCGCCAGCTTGCGCATCGACCGAACGTGCGACTTCCTGCACTTCAAAACATTCAATCATATCGCCTTGGCGGATATCTTCGTAGTTTTCGAAGGCCATACCGCATTCAAATCCACTCTTCACCTCTTTCACTTCATCTTTGAAGCGCTTGAGGGTTTTCAGC
>JBILFK010000154.1:0-3994 GCA_044351685.1 Rickettsiales bacterium
TCGGCAATCAGTATGCACTTGGTCATGGTGGGCTTGGCATTAATCAGATGCGACTCATGTTTTTGAAGGGTGTTTTTTTCTGGGGCTGGAGCAGATGTTTTTAAGCGCAACTGCAATTCAAATTTCGTGCCTTTGCCAAGCGCGCTGGTGACCGAAATTTCGCCACCCAACAGCTTGGTGATTTCCCGCACAATCGATAACCCAAGGCCTGTGCCACCGAACTGGCGGGTAGTTGAGCTATCGGCTTGAGTAAATTTATTGAATACAGTGTCGATTTTGTCTTTGGCGATACCGATTCCTGTATCTTCAACGCGAATAGATAATGCCCACTCATTGCTATTAATCGGCGCACCGCGCACATCACAGCGTACATAGCCTTGCGAGGTAAATTTAATGGCATTGCTAAGTAAATTCAGAATAATTTGTCGAATGCGTGTAGGGTCAGAAACAAAGCTCCTGGGAAGGTTTTCTGCATAATCGTAGTGAATTTCTAACCCCGGTTTATTCGATGTGTTCGGGCGCATCAGTTCGATCATGTCATGCACAAGTACGTGCAAATCAAACGCGATCATCTCAAGCTTCATTTGCCCAGCATTCAATTTCGAAAAATCTAAAATATCATTCACAATATCCAGCAGCGACTGACTTGAAGATTTCAGAATCGCAAAATACTGTTTAATTTTATCGGGCAGCTCGGATGTATCGAGTAATGCGACAATGCCCATAATCCCATTAAGCGGCGTTCGAATTTCGTGGCTCATATTGGCTAAAAAATCCGCTTTTGCACGTGTGGCTTCTTCCGCATTATTACGTGCTTCGGCTAGTTCTATTTCGCGCTGCTTATCTTCGGTAACATCGGTGTGCACACCGGCCATGCGAATGGCCACACCGTTTTCAAACCGGGCCTGACCTCGTGTGCGGATCCAGCGATATTCGCCATTTTTATGGCGCATGCGTAGCAATATGTTGTACGATTGCTTTTCTTTAAAATGCGCGCGTATCGCATTGCGCATGATGGGCAAATCATCAGGATGGATAAGAGATTGAAAGGTTTCTGCGCTGGGCTTTATTTCACCTTCTTCGTACCCTAAAATTTGACAATAGCGCTTGGAAAACCAAACAGAATTCTCTTGGATATTCCAATCCCAAATACCATCATTGCTTCCTTCCGATGCGGCGCGAAACCGGTCTTCGTTATCACGTAGTTTTTGGGTAATAAACACCGCGATTTCTTCGGCGCGAGCGCGCGTGCGCGATTGCAGCATGAAAATAAATGAAATGATAAGCGAAATAAGCGCGATGCCTATCGTGGTAATGCTTGGGTATAGGGTGGTTTCAATTTTTTTCCAGTTTTGCATTAAGTAGCGACTTCCCGCGAAATTGTTTTCTGATTCATAAAACAGTAATCCATCATACCGATACAGTACATCTCCAGCATAGGATTGATAAATGCGATATTTTTGTAATCGCCCAAGAGTGGCGGGGTGCGGGTGATGTTTTCCAAGGTTATCAGAAAGGGAATTCTTATTCGTTTGCGTGGTTTGCTGTGCGGCAACACGTACTGCATAGTATGGTGGGTAGGAGTTCGTTGTTTTTGAAAGTGTGTGATCTAAGGTGCTATCAGCCAAAACAAGCTTGCCATTATGTGTGATTTCATAAAACAATGCTTCGGAACGCTGCAATGCGCCGGTGTTACTGTGCTGTGCAAGATTTTTGAGGGTGGCGCGTAACATTACCCAACCCTTTAGTGAGTGCGCATTGTAAGCCTTATCATCGCCAGAAACATACACAGGTAGAACCAAAAAAATTGCATCGTTTTGCGGAACGGAACTACGCTTATACAACACCTTAAAAGCGCTGGCGGGTATCATTCCTGCGACGTCTGGATTTAACTGCGCCAACAGATGCTTACGCAAAACAGGCAAGGCGCACAAATTTGTGTTCAGGTAAGGGTGAACATCTATTGATCTCTGATTGGGCTTTAGCGCATATAAATGCACAATTTCAGAGCCACGACAGATACTGTTTTCAGGATTATCGCCTGCGGTGAGCGCGATAAATGTTATTTCATGATCTTGTGGCTGCTCAACCCCGATGGGTTTGCCGTATATGCCCGACAATGTGGCTTGCCAATTGTCGGATTTTTCTTTGGCAATCATGCTTTGAGCAATGTGTAAGTAACCTGTTTTTCGGATGATGTTAGTGCGAATGCTTTCGCGAATTTCCTGCGATTCACGCTGCAATTGCTGTATGTTTTCTTCGAGCTCGATATTTTCTAAGCGAATAAACGTGGTATAGGCAGCAATTAATCCGAATGCCAACACCAGAAACGAAGCTAAATCAAAAATAGAAGAGCGAATGCGTGCCATAGGCTAAGTGACTATAATCAAATGAAATTTAAAGCAATCCAAAACTCTTGAACGAATAATGCCCCTGTTCGCTGATAATCACATGATCGTGCACCGCAATATTAATGGTTGCAGCGGCATCAACAATTTTTTTGGTCATTTCGATATCTGCTTTGGAAGGAGAAGGATCGCCGCTAGGATGGTTGTGCACTAAAATAATCGATGATGCCGCATGCTCGAGTGCACGTTTAATAATTTCACGCGGATAAATGGGGGTATGGTTTACTGTTCCGCGTTGCATCACTTCATCGGCGATGAGGATGTGCTTATTATTGAGGAAAAGTACACGAAACTCTTCAATGCTATTCCTGCCCATACTTAAGCGGCAATAATCAATAAGCGCCGACCATGATTGAATAATCGGGCGCTGACGCATTTCGCTTTTAAGCAGTCGCTGTGCCGAAATACGAATGGATTTTAATGCGGCTACAACCGCATCCCCAACTTCTTCAATTTCACGAAGCGCGCTTTCTTCAGCATAAATCACCTTATCAAAACTTCCAAAATACTTGAGTAGCCGCTTGGCGAGCGGTTTTACATCACCGCGTGATTTGGCAGCAAATAGCAACAATTCAAGCAATTCGTAATCTGGCAGGCCATCACCTTCCATGTGCAAAAAGCGCTCACGCAAGCGCTGCCTGTGGCCAAAATAATGTATTTCTTTGTCGTTCATCGCTTTTGAGTGATGCCATGTGGTGAAAATCTTGGCAAGCGTACAGCATCACGACATAATGTGCCTATGGATATGTCGCTTCACGATATTGTGGTTGCGCATCAGCGATGGCTGAATAGTGCAGGCCAGGATGGAAAACGCGCGAACTTTCGCGGCGTAGATCTTTCCGGGCAAATGTTCGCAGGGTTTGTGCTCACGCAAGCCTCGTTTCGCAACGCTAATTTAAATGGTACAAAATTTACCGAGTGCGTGCTGGATGAAGCGGATTTTGCCGAAGCTACAGGTGTCGGGGCGGAATTCTATGCCTGCCAAATGAAAAGCACGAATTTTGCGCGGGCAAATATGCCCAACACGAAATTCACGCATTGCCACATGCAGAAATCGGTGTTTTTGCAAGCACGTCTTGATTCGGCGCAGTTTGAAGATTCACGCCTTCAGGAATCTAATTTTCGTGAAGCTATTTTGCCGAACTTGCGCATGTTGCGCGTGGAGTGGCGAAAATCCACCTTACGGAGCATGAGCGTAACGCATGGCAACTTTCAGCAGGTGCGGTTTGATGGCGTAGATGGTAAAGAGGCGAATTTCAATCATGCGCGCTTTGATACGGTTGCGTGGCATGGCGCCTATCTGCGCGATGCGTCGTTTCAGCACGCACTCATGGAAGAAAGCGATTTAACGACCGCCGAAGAAGTGGATGCCGTTTCAGTAAGCGCTACTGAAAAAACGCAGGCGGCGCAGCGGCTTGAAGAAATGCGCGCGCTTGAGCGCCAGCGTGGTATGGTGCTTGAATTGCAGCATGCGCTGACCTTGCGCGAAGAAAGGCTCAATAAAACACAAAAAGCATTTGAATCATTTCGTCAGCACGTAGCTCTAGAAGAGGCGGGGATTCGTCAACGTGCCTCGACATTACGTT
>JBILFK010000155.1:0-3953 GCA_044351685.1 Rickettsiales bacterium
TGCCCCAGCGGCAACTGCAACGGCAACGGCAGAGACTCCCTATGTTGCCCCGCTTGTTAAAGTGATTACACTTGGCAAAAAGCCAGAATCTGTGAGCGAATCCGAAAAAAAGGCGGATGAGGGTTTTTAATTTTCTCTAGCAATTCAATGCCACCAACACGGGCGCATGGTCGCTCGGGCGTTCTTTTTCGCGCGGTACTGTATCCACCCAGGATTCTTTGAGTATGTCGGCGGCATAGGGTGAAAGCAGTATATGGTCGATGCGTAACCCCAGCCCACGTGCAAAGCCATCGCCGCGATAATCCCACCAACTAAATTGCATATCGTTCGGGTGCAGTGCGCGAAACGCATCGGTGAAACCTAAATGAAAAAGGGCGCGAAGCTTTTCGCGCTCGGCAGGATGATAACACACCGAACCATCGAGATGCTTGGCATCATATACATCGATAGGGGCAGGGGCGCAGTTAAAATCGCCGCCAAGCACCGCCACTTCATGATAGGTTAATCGTTCTTGCCAATGCGCATAGAGCCTGTCGTAAAAGGCAAGCTTATAGGCAAATTTATCCGAGCCAACCTCTTGGCCATTCGGCACATACACCGATGCCACGCGCAGTGCGCCACCGGGAATGCTCGCTACCGCTTCAATATAACGCGCCTGTTCATCGGTATCATCGCCGGCAAGGCCGCGTGTTATATCATCGAGCGGAAATTTGCTCAAAATAGCCACACCGTTATAGGTTTTTTGGCCATGCAGTGCGAGATTATAGCCACGCTCTTCAATTTCCATCGCGGGGAAGGCTTCGTTCACGCATTTTAGTTCCTGCAGCAGCGCGATATCGGGCTTCGCCTCATCCAGCCATTCCAACACATTCGGCAAGCGCGCCTTGATGGAGTTTACGTTGAATGTGGCGATAGTGATGGGAGTTGTCATAAAGAGCCTGTTATTCGAGGACAGAATGTCCGAGTCAGTCATGAACGTGCGGAGCACCGCTTCATCGCGTAGGCCAGGAGGCCAAAGCGGGAAGCATTGTTATAAAGCCACCGAAAACGAGTTGCCGCAACCGCAAGAAGATTTGGCGTTGGGGTTTTTAATTTCAAATGCAGCTGCACCAAGCGATTCTACGTAATCCAGCATGGAACCGAATATTAGTGATAGCGAGGTTTCATCGACCACCACGGGGGCATCGGTGTTGCCAAACACTTTATCATCAGGTGCCAGCGGATTGGCGTCAAAGTCAAAATGGTATTGAAACCCTGAACAGCCACCACCCAACACCGAAATACGCAGGCGCGAGCCCGCAGGTTCGCCGGCAAGTAGCTTGCCAACCCTTGCCTGTGCTGCTTCAGATACTAAAAATGCATTTTCCATACGATAACCTATATAATCTATATTCTGCGACATCGCAACGGTTGCAAGCGGTAAAAAGGCTGATAATGTGCGCGGCATGTCGCAGTATGATCATTTAGTTTCCTATGCCAGCCACCCGCTTAAAAGCCGCGGCAGGCTCACTTCCGAGCAGGAATGCAGCATGCGCACGCCGCACCAGCGCGACCGTGACCGCATTATCCATTCGGTAGCCTTCCGCCGCCTTGAATATAAAACGCAGGTATTTGTAAACCACGAGGGCGACCATTACCGCACGCGCCTGACGCATTCACTCGAAGTATCGCAACTGGCGCGGGGCTTAGCGCGCTCGCTCAAACTTAATGAAGATTTGGCGGAATGTTTGGCACTGGCGCATGATTTGGGGCACACGCCTTTCGGTCATGCAGGCGAAGATGGCTTGAATGATGCGATGGCTGAGTTTGGCGGCTTTGACCATAACGCCCAGACCATTCGTATTTTAACCCAGCTCGAGCAGCGCTACGCTGATTTTGATGGCTTGAACCTCACATGGGAAACGCTCGAAGGGGTGGCCAAACATAATGGCCCGCTGATTGGCCCTGGAATTAGCAAATCTGTGCCGCGCGCGCTGTCGCAATATGCCAGCCAGCAAGATTTAGAGCTGCATACCTACCCTTCCGCAGAAGCCCAAATTGCTTCGATTGCCGATGATATCGCCTATAACAATCACGACCTTGATGATGGCTTGCGCGCTGGATTTTTTAAGCTCGAAGACCTTGAAATTCTACCGCTTGTAAGCGATTTGATAAAAGAAGTGCGCGAGCACAACCCCATGCTTTCGCCGCAGCGCCACTCGCATGAAGTGATTCGTCGCTTAGTCAGCCGCATGATGGCCGATGTGCTTAAAACTACCGAAGTGCGCGCTAAGCAATTCCGCGTAGCTACTTCCGATCATGTCCGCCAGTTGGGCGAACCGCTGGTCATGTTCTCGGCGGAAATGGATATGGTGCACCGCTCCATCAAATCGTATCTGTTCAAAAATATGTATCGCCATAGCCGCGTGAACCGCATGACAAGTAAGGCCCGCCGCGTGGTACGCGAAATGTTCCATTTCTTTCTGCATGAACCAAATTGTTTACCGATGGTGTGGTATGCACAAACCGATGGTAAAAATACCCAGCGCACTGCCGAGCTGGTGGCTGATTTCATCGCCGGCATGACCGACCGGTTTGCTTTAACCGAACATGCACGCCTGTTCGACCCGAACGCGAAAACTTAACTCATGAATTTATTTGCAGAATATCGCGGCGTTGTCGTCGCTGCCGTGCAGGCTTTGCAACAGCAAGGTGCATTACCTGCTGAGATAAAAACCGATGCCATTACGCTTGAGCCCCCGCGCGACCCATCGCACGGCGATATGGCTACCAATGCGGCCATGGTGCTTGCGGGGCAAGCCAAACAAAAACCGCGCGACATCGCCGAAAAACTGGCCGAACATTTGCGTGCTGCCGATGGCATTACCGAAGTGGATATTGCTGGCCCAGGCTTCATCAATATTCGCCTGCAGCCAGAGGTATGGCGCAAGCAAATTGCGGTGATGCTGCGTGAGGGCAATAGCTATGGTAATTCCACCATGGGTGCAGGCAAGCGCGTGAACGTGGAATATGTTTCGGCCAACCCTACAGGGCCATTGCATATTGGCCATGCGCGTGGCGCAGTGTATGGCGATGCGCTGGCAACTTTGCTGCTCAAGGCTGGCAATAATGTTACTAAGGAATATTACATTAACGATGCAGGCGCGCAAATTGCCATGCTCGCGCGTTCGGCGCATTTGCGTTACCGCGAAGCGTGTGGCGAAGCCATCGGCGAGATTCCTGAAGGATTATATCCGGGTGACTATCTGAAAGCTGCAGGCGAAGCCATTAAGCATGTGCATGGCGATAAGCTATTGCATGTGCCCGAAGCCACATGGCTGCCGGAAGTTTCTAAAATTTCCATCGAAAGCATGATGGCCTTAATTCGTGCCGACCTTGCCGATATTGGCATTTTTCATGATGTGTTTACTTCGGAAAAAGCGCTGCACGAAGGAAAAAAAATTGAAGCGGCGATCGAAATTTTACGTGCCAAAGGCCATGTCTATATGGGCGTGTTGGAACCACCAAAAGGCGAAACCCCAGAAGATTGGGAAGCCAAGGAACAACTTTTGTTTCGCTCAAGTTCCTTTGGCGATGATATGGATAGAACGATTGCCAAATCCGATGGTGCCTATACCTATTTCGCAGGCGATTTAGCGCTTACCTGCGATAAAATCTCCCGCGGATTTGACTACCTGATTTACATGTTCGGCGCCGACCATGGTGGCTATGTAAAGCGCATGGAAGCCAGTGCTGCTGCGCTTTCTGACAATGCGGTGCATGTCGATATTAAGCTGTGCCAGCTTGTGCATTTATTCAAAAACGGCGAGCCAGTGCGCATGAGTAAACGCGCGGGCAATTTTGTGACCGTGCGCGATGTGCTCGATGAAGTTGGCAAAGATATTTTACGCTTTGTAATGCTAATGCGCAAAACCAATCAGGATATGGAATTCGATTTGGATAAAGTAAAAGAG
>JBILFK010000200.1:0-12617 GCA_044351685.1 Rickettsiales bacterium
CTGTTCGATGAACCCGCACCGCCATTGCCGCCAACGGTCGAAGCCCCGGCAGTGCCTAAACCGCCTGCACCACCACCACCACCACCAGCAGAATTGACACCTAAGTCAGCAGCGGTGCCGTTACGCCCGTTATTGCCTTGCCCGGCCGTGCCAGCGCCTGCGGTTGCACCTGCAGCATTAGCCGCGGTTACGCCGCCACCGCCACCGCCACTGCCACCACTTAATGCAGCACCGCCGCCATCGCGCGAGGAACCTGCGCCGCCACCCAGCGAGGTGATTGCACCAAAGATACTGTTGGTACCATTGCTTCCGGTTACGAACTGCGAAACAGCCCCAGCGCCACCAACACCCACCGTTACATTGACGATTGCGCCACTGGTTACGCCAACGCTGGCATTATATTGCAGGCCACCAGCACCGCCACCGCCACCGCCATTATTACCGCCACCACCGCCGCCGCCAACTACCAATGCCGCAACGGTGGGAACCGAGGCATTATCCACGGTGCCGCCAAACGCCACTGTGCCCGCGCCTGCAGCCATGGTGGTGTTGCCACCTAAACGCAGATTATTACCAAAAGTGATATTGCTGTTGGTGGTTGAAAAGGCAGTCGTCGCTGAACCGGAATTGACGCCGAATGCGTTTGGCACATTGATGCCGGTGGCACCCGTAAGCGTGATGGCGCCATTGGTGCTGTTAAGCACCGAGCCATTCAGCGCCAGCGAACCATTGGTGCTGGTGAGTGAAAGTGCACCACCCGCACGGTTTGCTAGAATCGTGTTTGGAATTGTCAGCGTGTTGCCCACACCGGTAACACTTAACAGCACCGAACCAGCGGTAATGGCAGGCGCGGTTTGCGCAGCTGTGGTGGTGATCGAAACATTATCGAGCGCACGTATTGCACCAATCGCGCCACCATAGGTAATGCTGCCTGCGGTCACCGTGAAGTCACAACTGCCCGAACAGCCTACAATGGGCTGAAAACTATTGGTGCCAGTCGTATTAGTATAAGTGACAATCGTGTCAGCACCTGAAGTTGTCGTCGTGCCCCCTATAATAATTGCCTGACCTGCATTACCCGTATAGCGGACGATTACCACGCCAGCGCCACCCGCACCACCCGTACCCGTACTCCACGAGCCGCCACCGCCGCCACCGCCAGTGTTAACCCCACCGCCACCGCCGGTAATGCCGACACCCGCAGTGCCATTGACTGTACCACTTGTACCGCCCGCGCCACCTGTGCCGCCATTGCTGCCCGCGCCACCACCGCCACCGATACCACCTGCGCCACCGTTGATACCAGTATAACCTGCCCCACCACCACCACCAGCATACGCATAGGTAGTGCCAGTAATATTGCTATTAATTCCCGCACCGCCATTCTTCGGCGTGGTTGAGGCCGCAGTGCCGCTACTTCCTGCCGCACCAGCACCGCCACCACCGGCAGCAGAGGTATTGGTGCTGGCACCACGTGCCACCGTAATCGACCCACCCGCATTACCATAAATCCCAGTGCCATTGGCGCCGCTGGTGATGTAGGTGCTGGAGGCAACATTCCCAGCTCCCAAACTATTGCCTGTAGAAGCGCCTCCTGCTGGCAAGCCAGTTAAAGCACTCGCTTCAGCGCCGCCACCGGAACCACCTGCAAAGCCATTGCTTGTTGTTGCGGTTCCAGTGTAATAACCAGCGCCGCCACCGCCCGCTGCTGTCGCACCAAAAATGGAGGAGTTGCCGCCATTACTACCGAAGCCTGTGGGGTTTGTCGCACCCGCGCCGCCCGCGCCGCCTGCACCTACAGTAACTACAGAAGAGACTGAACCAGAAATGGCGCGGCTAAACGCTAAGGTTCCACCACCACCACCGCCACCACCCAGCGCGCCACCACCGCCACCACCGCCACCCACCGCCAGCACATCAACGGTGGTTGGGAAAGCAGCGCTGCCATTCACTGTGCTGGCAAGCGTCAGCGCACCGGTGCCAAGCGTTACCGTCAGCGGCGCAGCAATCACCAGTGGGCTTGCCATGTTCAGGTTGCCGCCGCCACTAGTAATCCCAATCGTGCCAGTGTTGGTGATATTGCTCGGCCCCGTCAGCGCAATATTCCCACCGCCACTGGTAATGTTGAAGTTATTAGCAAGGTGTAGGTACGTGCCTGCCGTCAGTGTAATGGTACCGTTGTTACTACTGATATTCCCCGCACCACTTTTGATCAGCGCGCTATTCGCATTAGCACTGAGCGTGCCGCCCGAACCCGTCGTGGCAAGGCCACCCGCCACATTGATAACACTGCCCGCGCCAGTGCTGGCAAGACTGAGTTGGAAAGCAGTGATGTTCGGTGTGGTAAGCCCATTCGTGGTGCTGATGGTGGTGGTGCCAAGCGCGGTGGTAGCGCCCATCGCCGCGTTGAGGTTTGCGGTGCCTGCGGTGAGCGCCAATGCCACGCCATCGACCGTACCATTAAAGGTCGCGGTTGCCGTTCCCGGATTCACCGTAAGTGATTCCGTAACGCCGCCGGATGTATCATTGATGGTGTTGTTGAAGGTAATCGGCTGGTTCGTGGCGGTGACGCTGACGCTGGATGCCTCACCCACCGCAACGGGGTTACTGAAGGTGATTGCGCCCGCCGTGCTGGTTACATTATTGTTGAGAATGGTGCGGATATTATTCGAAAAAGTCACCGCACCGCTGGAATTCAAAATACGGTTCAGTATAAAATCATTGAAGCCCTGAATATCCACCGCACCGAAGGTTGCTCCCAAACGCACCAGATTGGTGGTGGTCGCGGTGTAAGTTGGGCGCGTGCCGTTAATGCCTGAAAGTAATGTCAGCCCACCCAAGCCAACGCTTACGTTGCCATTCAAATAAAGCGCTCCCGTGTTTGCCGCGTTACCGTTTGCAGCCCGCAAGATCACCGCATTAGCGCCGCCACCCGTCAATGTATTGGCAGCATTCAGCGTGACATCGCGGAATCCAAGCACCGTGAGGTTGCCCGCACTGTTAATGTCGCGATTAAGGAACGTATCCAAGAAGCCCTGAATCGTTACCGCGCCGAACGTACCTCCCAACCGCACCAGACTTGTCGTTGTCGCTGTCCAGCTTGGGCGGGTGACGTTCACGCCAGATGTCAGGTTCAACGCGCCCGTACCTACGCGCAAAATCGCATCATTCAGCGTCAGGTTTCCCGTCCCTATTACGTTGTTTCCTGCAGCAGTCATCGTTAAGCTGAAGTTACCTGCGCCCGTAGCAATCGTGCGCCCGGTATTCGCCACCGTAATATCACGGCTGAAAGCAGCGTTAACATTACCCGAACTTCTTACATCGGCATTGATGGCCAAATCACGCCCCGTCATGGTGATAGGCCCTACCGCTGTGGTGCCCCCAATGGCGGCGGCAACCGTGGTGGTGCCATTCGCTGAGGTGGTGGTGAAGCCGGTAAGCGCGCCATCGAGCGTGCTGTTCAAAGCGATATTGGCATTGGAAATGTATTGCAGGGTTCGTCCCGCAAAATTGAACGCAGTATTGACGGTTAGGTTCGTGGCGGTGGTGCTGCCAAAAATATAGCCAGTGCCCGCTGTGAGGTAACCGATCATCGTATCGGTAAATTGCAGGGCACTGGCGCCTGTGCCCACACCCATGGTAATCGCCGTGCGCGGCGCGATGGTTACCGTGCCACCACTATTGATGTTATTGGCTTGATTGAGGAAGAAGGTGTTGGAGCTAAGCGTAATATTGCTTGCCGCACCCGCCGTGCGCACGCCATTTGCTACATCGGTCCTAAAGCCGTCGCCGCTGGTGGTGCCTGCCGTGCCATTGACCGTGATGCTGCCGGTGCCACTGTTACGTATGCCATCGGCAATGGCGCTGTAGACACCGTGGTTAGTGCCGCCTGTGCCGGTGCCGCCAGTGCCGGTGATGGTGATCAATCCCGAACCGCTCGAGGTAACGGTGCCGTTCGCACCACTAATATATACACCGTGGTTACCGGTGCTGGCTGCCCCGCCGCCACCGGTGCCGGCAAGAGTGATAGTGCCAGTACCCGTGTTGCTTAACACCCCAATACCCGCACCGCCGCCGGTTAAGGCAATCCCGTAATTGTTATTGGCCGTGCTGGCGGTACCGCCAAACCCGTTAAGGGTAACAGCGCCGCCATTAGCCACCAGTGAACCGCTACCGCCTTGGCTAATTCCAATCCCTACCTTCTGGCCAGCGGTGCCAGTGCCGCCCGAACCATAAACCAGCACTGTGCCAGTGCCAGTGGGGTTTATTCCGTTAGCGAAATTAGATAGAACACCGTATGCAGCGTTCGTATTCGCACCAGCAGTCCCGCTAAGCGTGATAGCACCGGTGCCAGTGCTGCGCACAATGCCACCTGCCCCACCACTTGAAAGCAATACGCCCACATTGGTATTGCCGGTGCCGGCGCCTGATGTGCCGTTAATGCGAATCACACCATTCGCGCTGCTGACAAGACTACGAATTGCCGTGCCATGCACCTGATTACCATTGCCTGCGGTGCCCTGACCAATACCGCTCATATTGATGGTGCCCGCAAAATTGGTGCTGATGGTGCCTGCGGTAAAATCGATGCCGTGGCTTGGGTTGGTGCCGTTTTCGCCGCGACCATTGATCACGATGTTGCCACCTGCAGCAGCGCCCGTGGCATTAATATTCGCGGCAATGCTCACACCAGAGTAAAAATTCGCCAGGTTAATGCCCTGCGCAAACCCTGTTGCAGCTACGTTTACCGAACCGTTCGCATTATACGTTGCCGAGGTGGGGGCTGCTAAACCGCCGCTGATGGTGACATTGCCGCCATTGGTGACAATTGCGCCTGCTGCCGTGGTGCGCACTGCACCGCCACCGGCACCACCGGTATTATTCGAGCGCAAGGTGAGTGCACCCCCATTCAGCGTGATGCCGGCCGCTACCTCAATATTGCGGAATGCCGAAAGCGTGAGCGAACCGGTGCCCGTGGTGGTGATAGCGGCATTCACAAAAATATCGCCGTTATTCGCGCCGCTAGCAAACGCATCGTTGTTGGTTTGAATCGTCACGTTGGTGCCACCATCAAGCAGCGGCACAATCGTGGTGGTGCGCACAAACGAACCGCCCGATGCGTTCGGCTGGAAGTTTGGCCCAGCGCCAACATTCGCAGTGGGGTTGGTGTTATCGATGGTGATATCCGCCGGATCGAGCAGCCAGTTACCAGCATTACCGCCCGTGGCTTTGGCTTGCACAACGCCCGTATCAATCTGCAAAAACCGCTTGCCCGAGGTTTCTACAAAGCCGCCATTGCCCTTGGCGCCTGCGGCATTCGCGGTGATGTTGCCGTTAAATTGCGTGGTGTCTTCGGCAAACACAATCACCTCGCCGCCATTGCCTTGCGTGGTGGCGTTGGCTTCAATGCGTGCACCCGCATCCATGCGCAGATTGCGTGCAACCGGTGTTGCGCCTTGGCCCAAATATTCACCGCCAACACGTACCTTGCCGCCGCCCGCTGTGCCATTTGCAGTGATGCGGGCAGCAGGTGCTAACGCCACGCGATCACCCGTTACCGTAATGCTGCCGCCCTTCTCGCCACTCGCATTTCCGGAAGCATCGATGATGCCTGCAACGCGCACTTCGCTTTGCACGGGTGTTTTATTTTTCAGCGCCGGATTATTGCCCGCCACCGCGTGGCTGCCAAGCGAAGCAATCACGATAGTGCCTTCTCGCTGCGCCACGGTTTGTGCGGCCACGGTGCCTTGCACCTCGATCACGCTTGAAAGTAATTTACTGCCGGCGGCCGCAGTCATCGCCACGATGCCGCCATCGGCGCGCAGCGTGCCACTGTTCTTGACAAGCGCCTGCGTCACCGCATCGCTCACCGCAACTTCCAGCAAGCCGTCGCCGTAAAAATCTACTGTCGCAGTGTCGCCGGAAGCCAGCTGCACGCGCCCCAATTTCGCGGTAATGATACCGCTGTTTTCCACCTGCGGCGCCACAAACCCCACCAGCCCAGAATCTTTGGCGCTAATACTGCCTTCGTTTTTCAAGGCGGCATTGGCATCGCCCGGAATATCAAACCGCAGCGTGCGATCATTCATGAATTTGGCATTGTCGATATCGGCGCTGGTGGCCACTAAGCTGTTCACATCGACCTGTGCATTTTTGCCAAACGTCACGCCATTCTGGTTGATAATGATGACGTTGCCGTTGGCTTTGAGCGCGCCGTCGATGACGCTGGCTTGGCTGCTGTGCACGCGGTTAAGCGCGATTGCATCGCTTGATGGCTGATGAAATTCGGTGCGCTCGCCCTGCAGAATATCGAAGCTGCGCCAGTCAATTATTAGCTTTTCGGTTTGCTGATGCACATCCACTGCGCCGGGCGTGGTGATGATGTTGGCGGCACCCGCAGCTACTGTGCCATCTACCGGGTTGGCGTGTGCCGAGGCAAGCGGCAACAACCAGCAAATGGCCAGCCACAGTGCCGCAAGGGATTGTGCAAATGTTACGCGCTTTTTTATTAGCATTACGCTCACTTTTTTCGATTCATCTTAACATTTTTTCTAGGGAAAATCAGCGTTTTGTGAAATATGGGCAAAAAGTTAGGGGAATCTGTTGCGTTGTTGCGTTGCAAAAATGCTTCGATTTTGGAGGCGCCGAACACGCCATCTGACAACCCGAAAAATTTTCAAAATCGTCGGTTTTTTTCGCGCCGGATTTGTCCCATTTTGGGCGCGATAGATGCCAACAAGAATTGTCATTTAAGCATTATTTATGCTATATTGTTTCGGTGTCGTAATATCATATAATTGCGTATGAATAGGGTGTCAAAATTACCCTTAAAATGGGGCTGTTTTGGAGCAAATTACGCGCAACCATTAATTGCTTAAAATTTTATTACGTTGCCGAATTCGCAAGATACTTGTGCACACGAAACTGGTATCGCGCGGGGTCAGTTCGGGTTAACGATTCCAAATCCAACACGGGCTGTTTTTATTGTGCGACGCGGCAATGATTAGAATGTTTCAAAACTAACCCGCTTCAAAAAAACTCCATCGCACCGATAAGCCGCCTTGAGGTGCGATGCTTCGACGTGCCCATTGCAAAGTACACTGAGCCGAAGGCAAAGGACTTTGCAATGAACATCGATGGCGTGCCCGGAGGGAGTCGAACCCCCGACCGTCGGATTAGAAATCCGATGCTCTATCCAGCTGAGCTACGGGCACACCTGAGGCGGTTTTACCATGCAATTCATCTGCGGCAAGTAAATGCGACAGGCAAATGCATCGCTTGCCTTTTGAACAAAGCTGCGGCATATGAGCGCCATGAAAAATAGTTTGGAAACAGCGCTTGAACGTGGATTATTTGCCAGCCGCTGGCTGATGGCACCGTTTTATGTGGGGCTGGTAGCAGCTTTGCTTGTGCTGCTTGCCAGTTTTGTAGGCGAGCTGGTGTATCTGTTTGGCAAACTGCCCGATATTCGCGCCAACGAAGCCATTTTAGGCGCGCTGGCGCTGATTGATATTTCGCTTGCCGGTAATTTGCTGATTATCGTGATTTTCTCGGGCTACGAGAATTTTATTTCTAAGTTTGATATCGAAGACCACGAAGACGCACCTGATTGGAAAGGCACCGTCGATTTTGCTGGCCTGAAGCTGAAACTGATTGCCTCGATCGTGGCTATTTCTGGGATTCACCTGCTGAAAATTTTCATGGATATCAAAAAATACAGCGATGCCGATATACGCTGGATGGTGATTATTCATCTGGTATTTGTAGTTTCCGGCGTGCTGCTGGCGCTGATGGACAGCATCGCTTCCAGCGCCAAAGCCAACAAAATAGCAAAATAGCATAGTTGCAGCCGCTTAAAATTCTGCTAGCGTTCATGCATGGCTATTATTAGCGTTTCTGACATCACCTACGATTACGCCACAGTGCGGGCGTTAAGCATGGTCAGTTTTTCGCTGGATACGGGCAGCATCACCGCACTGGTTGGCCCGAACGGCGCAGGGAAATCGACCCTTATGCGCTGCATGGCCGCGCTCGATACACCGCTTGAAGGTGAAGTGACCATTGATGGCAAGCGCGCCAGTGCTCACCCGCGCGAGGTGCACCGTATCATCGGCTATCTGCCCGATATTTTTGGCGTGTATGACGATTTAACCGTAGAGCAAACCCTTATTTACTTTGCCGAAGCCAACGGCGTAAACGCCCGCGAGCGCACTGAAGCGGTCGCTCGCGTCATCGCGCTATGCGAGCTACAGGACTATGCGCAGGCGAAAACCGCAAGCCTTTCACGCGGCTGGCGGCAACGGCTCGGCATTGCACAAACGCTGGTGCACCGGCCACAAATATTACTGCTCGATGAGCCTGCCTCGGGCCTTGACCCGGAGACGCGCCACAGCCTTTCGAACCTGCTTCGCACGCTGAAAGCCGAAGGCATGTGCATTATGGTTTCTTCGCATATTCTTTCGGAACTCGAAGATTATTGCGATCGCATGCTGATTTTGCGCGCCGGAAAGCTGGTCGATGACACCGCCACTTCTGCGCTGAAGGCCGGCGAAACACTGCAAAGTCGCTACATGGCGCACGCGCACACTCAGGCCGCGAAAGGGTAACCACGTGATACGTTTTGCCGAATTCAAACGCAATCTCTGGCTGGAATTTTCGCTGCAGCGGCTGATTGTACTGCCGCTGATTTTAGCGGGTATTCTGTTTCTCTCGCATCAGGGATACAAAGAGCTGCCCACCGATGAGTATATTTCCAGCATGCAATCACGGATTTCCACGGTGTTTATGCTGCTGGTGCTGTTATGGGGCGCGCGGCAGGTAAGCCGCGGCATCAACGAAGAATTGGCGCAGCGCACCTGGGATTTTCAGCGCATGTCGTCACTCACCGCAATGGATATGCTGGTGGGCAAATGTTTCGGTAGCCCTGCCTATGCGTGGTATGGGGGGCTGATGCTTATCGGCAGTTATGTAGGATACGATATTTACGGCACCACCGAGCCGTTATTTATCTTTACCACTGCACTGCATTTTCTGCTGATTACCACGCTGGTGCACGCCGCCACGCTGATGTTTGCCGTGTTGATGCTGCGTAATGCCGCCTACCGCCACAAACCCCGAGGCAGCACGTTTTATACTGCACTCGTGCTGGTGCTGGTTTTGCCCGCGTATGGGCTGGGGCTGGCATTTAACGCCATTAATCTGATGCCCAATGGTGAAATGCTCGAATCGGCGTTTGATACGGTTTCGTGGTTCAAGTTCGATTTTTACAGCCACGGCTTTGTCATCGCTTCTATCGCCACCTTTACGCTGTGGGCGCTGCTTGGGGCCTACCGCATGCTGGCAAGCGAACTTCAATACCGGCAATGGGCGCTGGCATGGCCTATATTTATTGTTTTTTTATGCGCCTATCTGGCTGGCTTTGTCTGGGAGCAAACGCCAGATACCAGCCTTTCGCCGCTTGCGCTTTCAAGCGAAGCGCTCATCGCGCTGAGCATTATTTCTTCGGCGCTATATCTGAGTGTGTTTTTTGATCGCATCGATATCGGCACATACCGCACGTTGCAGCATGCCTGGCGCACGCGCAATCTGTCACAGCTGCTTTCGGTGCTGCCGTGGTGGTTAACTTGCGTGGTGTTATCGGTTATCGCAACGATTACCGCGCTGGTGCAAGCCACGCTGAATGATGCCGAACTGGCTACTACCCTATGGTTTATCGGCGCGGCCTATGGGTTTATGCTGCGCGATATCGCGATTATGCATTTACTGGCGTTTGGCGGCGTGCGGCGCTTGCGTTCGGCATTCTTTGTGTATCTGGCGGTGTTATATGGGCTGATTCCAGCGATTTTTGTGGAAACTGATCATATGCGCGCAGTAGCCGCCATGCTCCCCACGCTCGATTTTGAAACCGTCAGCATGGCCAGCGCCTGGGGGCAGATGCTGGTGGTGGTAGGGCTTTGCCTGTGGCGCTGGCAACGCAGCAAACGGCTGCTCACACAGTAGCGTTTTCCATTTTTTGCATTGCATCATAGGCTGCGGTTTGGCATGCTTTGTGCGATGCAGCAGTTTCATAAAATCGTGCAATCTTACCCTACCCTTCGGGATGCCGATCAGCGCAGCACCGACTTTAATGAAATCTACGCCGAATTCGCCGCTAGCAAAGCCGCCGAGCAAGCCAGCCGTTGCCTGCAATGCGGTGTGCCGTTTTGTCAGGTGCATTGCCCGCTGCATAATAACATTCCCGATTGGTTGCGCCTCACCGCCGAAGGCCGCCTGCGCGAAGCCTACGATACGGTGGCGGCCACCAACACGTTCCCCGAAATTTGTGGGCGCATTTGCCCGCAAGATCGGTTGTGCGAAGGCAATTGCGTGGTGAATGCCGGGTTTGGAGCAATTACCATTGGCTCGGTGGAGAAATACATCACCGAAACCGCCTTCCGCGAAGGCTGGGTGCAGCCCTTTACGCCAGCGCGCGAACGCGCCGAATCGGTAGGCATTATTGGCGCTGGCCCGGCTGGGCTTGCAGCTGCTGAAATGCTGCGTAGGCAGGGGTTCGGCGTGACCATTTACGACCGCCACGACCGTGTCGGTGGCTTGATGATGTATGGCATCCCCAATTTTAAACTCGATAAACAGGTGATGCTGCGCCGCGCCGAGCAATATGCCGCAAGCGGCATTCGCTTTGCACTAAACACTGCCGTTGGCGTGGATATCACGTTTGAAGATCTGCGCGCCCGCCACGATGCAGTGCTGATTGCGACCGGCGTGTATCGCCCGCGCGCACTCGATGGATTACACGGGCTGGATTTAGGTGGGCTAGTGCCCGCTCTTGAATATCTGACGGCCAGCAACAAAATTGGCTTGGGAGATAGCGTGCCAGAAGCCCCGAATGCACACGGCAAACGCGTGGTGGTAGTGGGTGGCGGCGACACCGCGATGGATTGTGTGCGCACTGCCGTGCGGCAAGGCGCCACTTCTGTCACCTGCCTGTATCGACGCGACCGCGAGAATATGCCAGGTTCCGCGCGTGAAGTGACGCATGCCGAAGCCGAAGGCGTGATGTTTGAGTGGATGCGCGTGCCGCAAGCATTTCTGGGTGATACGCAGGTGCGTGAAATCAAAGTGGGGCGCATGCAGCTTGGCCCCGCCGATGCCAAAGGCAGGCGCGCGCCCGAACCGGTGGCAGGTGAAAGCGTGGTGATACAGGCAGACATGGTGATTAAAGCGCTGGGCTTTGACCCGGAAGATATTCCCGCTATGTTTGGCGCGCCCGCGCTGCGCACCAATAAGCATGGCTGTTTGCATGTCGATGCCAAAGGCGCAACCGCGCTGCCCGGCGTATTTGCTGCTGGTGATATTGTGCGCGGGGCATCGCTTGTTGTGTGGGCAATTGCCGATGGCCGCACAGCCGCAAAACATATTATTCAGTATATCGAACAACGTGCAAAGGCCGCCGCATGACCGCTAGCGCACAACAATGGGCAATCGAAGCCGCGCGCCTTGAGAGCGAAGGCATGTACCGCGCCACCGATGAACACGATGCCTGCGGCGTGGGCGTGATTGCCGCGCTCGATGGCGTTCGCAAGCGTGCTGTCGTCGAGGCAGGTATTACAGCGCTGCAATCGATCTGGCATCGCGGGGCGCTGAATGCAGACGGCAAAACCGGCGATGGCGCCGGCATTCACATGCAGCTACCCACCGAATTTTTTACCGATTATCTGCGCGAATATGGCAATTGGCAGGCGCCCAAAGGCGCACTCGCCGTGGGCATGATCTTTTTGCCGCGCACCGATTTTGCCGCGCAGGAAGAAGCCCGCCTAACCATTGAAACCGAAGTGATTCAGGCCGGATATTCCATTTACTGTTGGCGGCAAGTGCCCATTGATGCAAGCGTCATTGGCGTGCGTGCGCGTGAAACCTGCCCGGAAATTGCCCAGCTTATTCTGGAAGGCAAGCCCGATGAAAGCGAAGAGCGCTTTGAGGCGATGCTGTATGTGGTGCGCAGGCGGATCGAAAAACAACTGCGCGCGCGGGGGCTTAGCAGCGTATATGTGTGTTCGCTTTCGTGCCGTTACATTATTTACAAGGGGCTGTTTCAGGCCGAACAGTTAGCGCAGTTCTACCCCGATGTGAACGATGCGCGCTTCACCTCGAACTATATTATTTTCCATCAGCGTTTTTCCACCAACACCAACCCTTCCTGGCCGTTGGCGCAACCATTTCGCTGTGTGGCGCATAACGGTGAAATTAATACGCTGAAGGGCAATTTGAACTGGATGGCCAGCTACGAAGCCAGCTTCGGCGAGTGGGAATTGGCCAGCTACGCCGATGCGATTGTGCCAGTGGTGGCCCCCGGCCTATCGGATACGGGTGCACTCGATGCGGTGATGGAACTGCTCATTAAAGCCGGGCGCAGCGCACCGATGGCCAAATTGCTGATGATGCCGCCCGCTTGGCAATATGATAGCGAAATCAGCGATGACGTGCGCGCTATGTTCACCTATTTCACCGCGCTCGTTGCCCCGTGGGATGGCCCCGCCGCGCTGGTAGGCACCGATAGCCGCTATGTATTCGCCGGTATGGATAGAAACGGCCTGCGCCCGCTGCGCTATAGCATTACG
>JBILFK010000156.1:0-3913 GCA_044351685.1 Rickettsiales bacterium
ATGACACAGTTTGCACAGCTGGCCTCAGCGGTTTGGCTTGGTACATATGACCTCACTCCTCGCGCATCTTGCCTAGCTATGAATCTTATTTTTACAAAATTATTGGCCTGAACCTACCCCCACACATTTATATGGCAAGCAAAAATGGCCTTATAAGGCTGCCTAATGTGCATAATCTTTGCAGGTAATGGCAAAAATGCCTGTTTCTCAACACGCTAGCCCCGGGATTTTGCGCCACACCGTGCGGCCTGCCATTGCTGTGGCTAAGTAACGCAAAAAAAGAAGAAATAGCGCTTGACGAGAGGCGGGCACATCATTATAAGGCCCATCCCGACGCGAGGTCACTCGCCAAAAATGCAAAAAAAGCAAGCATTTCTGAGCTACCCCGCCAGTTGAACCTTCGGCTAACCGCCGGAATCATTCATTAACGTCCCCCACGCGCAGTGGCGCGGGGCGCGGAAAAGGAGAGTCTATGCCTACCATCAATCAGTTGGTGCGCAAATCACGTGAGCCGCAAAAGCGGCGCGATAAAGTTCCCGCGATGGAGGCTTGTCCTCAGAAGCGTGGCGTCTGCACACGTGTGTACACCACCACCCCGAAAAAACCAAACTCCGCGCTTCGTAAGGTCGCGAAAATTCGCCTGACCAACGGCTTTGAGGTGATTGGGTATATTCCGGGCGAAGGCCACAACCTCCAGGAGCACTCAGTAGTGCTGATCCGTGGCGGCCGTGTAAAAGATTTGCCAGGTGTGCGTTACCACATCATTCGCGGTACCCTTGATACTCAAGGTGTTGCCAACCGTAAAAAACGCCGTTCGCATTACGGCTCGAAACGTCCGAAATAGAGGTTTTTCATGTCACGTCGTCATGCTGCAAAAATTCGTGAAGTGTACCCCGATGCCAAATACGGCAACGTGGTGATCAGCAAATTCATGAGCTGCCTTATGTATGAAGGCAAGCGCTCGGTTGCTGAATCTATCGTTTATGGCGCGCTCGATATCGTTGCGCAAAAAACCGGCAAAGACCCGCTCAGCGTGTTCGATGCCGCGATGGATAATGTGAAGCCTTCGGTGGAAGTGCGTTCGCGCCGTGTTGGTGGTGCTACCTATCAGGTGCCTACCGAAGTGCGCCCACGTCGCCAACAGGCGCTGGCGATTCGCTGGATGATTAACGCGCTGCGTAACCGCGGCGAAAAAACCACCCAAGCACGCTTGGCTGGCGAGTTGCTGGATGCTTCGGCAGGCCGTGGCAACGCCATTAAAAAGCGCGAAGATACCCACCGTATGGCAGAGGCAAACAAAGCCTTCTCGCACTTCCGTTGGTAGAATTAAAAAAAAGTTTAACAGGGATTTTGAGTTTAGATTATGTCACGTTCGCATCCACTTCTGAAGTACCGTAATATCGGGATTTGCGCCCACATCGATGCTGGTAAAACCACCACCACCGAGCGCATTCTGTATTACACTGGCCGCAGCCATAAAATTGGTGAAGTGCACGAAGGTGCCGCCACCATGGATTGGATGGAGCAAGAACAAGAGCGTGGTATTACCATTACATCGGCCGCAACTACCTGTGAATGGAATGGTCACCGCGTCAACATCATCGATACCCCTGGCCACGTAGATTTCACCATTGAAGTAGAGCGCTCGATGCGCGTACTCGATGGCGCTGTTGCCGTGTTCGATTCGGTTGCAGGCGTCGAGCCGCAGTCGGAAACCGTATGGCGTCAGGCCGATAAATACGGCGTGCCACGTATTTGCTTCATCAATAAAATGGACCGCGTGGGTGCCGATTTCTACCGCTGCGTGGATATGATCATCGACCGCCTCGGCGCGCGCCCATTGGTGCTGCAATTGCCTTACGGCGCAGAAGAAGAATTTAAAGGCATCATCGACCTCGTGAAAATGCAGGCCGTGGTGTGGAAAGACGAATCACTCGGTGCAGAATTCAGCTACGAAGAAATCCCAGCTGATTATGTGGCAAAAGCCAAAGAATACCGCGAAAAACTCATTGAAACTGCCGTTGAGCAAGACGATGTGCTGCTTGAGAAATATCTGGGCGGCGAAGAGCCTTCGGAAGCGGATTTGAAACGCTGCATCCGTAAGGGCACTGTTTCCTTCTCGTTCGTGCCTGTCATTTGCGGCTCGGCGTTCAAAAACAAAGGCGTGCAGCCAATGCTTGATGCCGTGGTCGATTTCCTGCCAAGCCCACTCGATATCGAAGCCATTAAAGGCGTAAAAGTAGATTCCGATGAAGAGCTGCTGCGTAAGGCCGATGATAACGAGCCATTCTCGGCGCTGGCATTCAAAATTATGTCGGATCCATTTGTGGGCTCGCTCACCTTCGTGCGTATTTACTCGGGCGTGCTGAATTCAGGTTCGTATGTGATGAACACCGTAAAAGGCGAGCGCGAGCGCGTTGGCCGTATGCTGCTGATGCATGCAAACAACCGCGAAGATGTAAAAGAAGCACGTGCAGGTGATATCGTGGCGCTGGCTGGTCTGAAGCTGACCACCACCGGTGATACACTTTCCGATCCCGATAAGCAGGTGATTCTCGAGCGTATGGAATTCCCTGAGCCAGTGATCGAAATCGCTGTCGAGCCAAAATCGAAAGCCGACCAAGAGAAAATGGGTATCGCCCTTTCACGTTTGGCATCGGAAGATCCTTCGCTGCGTCTTTCGTCGAACGAAGAAACCGGCCAGACAATTCTCAAAGGTATGGGTGAATTGCACCTCGAAATCATTATCGATCGTATGCGTCGTGAATTCAAAGTAGAAGCCAATGTGGGTGCACCACAAGTAGCCTACCGCGAAACCATCAGCAAAGCCTACACCTGTGATTACACGCACAAAAAACAGTCGGGTGGTTCGGGTCAGTTCGCACGCATTATTGTTACGTTCGAGCCATTGCCACCAGGTTCGGGCTTCCAGTTCGAAAGCAAAGTGGTGGGCGGTAGCGTGCCAAGAGAATTCATTCCAGGTGTTGAAAAAGGCCTGAACTCGATGCTTGGTAACGGCGTGCTCGCTGGCTTCCCTGTGATCGATTTCAAAGCCACTTTGACAGATGGCGCTTACCACGATGTGGATTCAAGCGTGATGGCGTTCGAAATTGCCGCACGCGCAGCCTTCCGCGAAGGTCTGCCGAAAGCGGGTGCAAAACTGCTCGAGCCTATCATGAAGGTCGAAGTAGTAACCCCAGAAGATTACATGGGCGACGTGATCGGCGATTTATCGTCGCGCCGTGGCCAAGTGCAGGGCATGGATAGCCGTGGTAACGCCCGCGTGGTGAACGCGATGGTGCCGCTGGCCAACATGTTCGGTTACGTGAACACGCTGCGCTCGATGAGCCAGGGCCGCGCAACTTACAGCATGGTATTCGATCACTACGCCGACGTTCCAAGCAACGTCGCCGAAGAAATTAAAGCCAAAGTGGCATAACGACATTTAAAGGAGACAGTCATGGCAAAAGAGAAATTTGAACGTAATAAGCCGCATTGCAACATTGGGACGATTGGTCACGTGGATCACGGCAAGACGTCGCTGACTGCAGCGATCACGAAGATTCTGGCGGAGACGGGTGGTGCGAACTACCGCGCGTATGATTCGATTGACGCAGCACCAGAAGAGAAAGCCCGTGGTATTACCATTGCCACCGCGCACGTAGAATACGAAACCGCGAAGCGCCACTATGCGCACGTGGATTGCCCCGGCCACGCCGATTACGTGAAGAACATGATCACCGGTGCCGCGCAGATGGACGGCGCGATTCTGGTAGTGTCGGCCGCCGATGGCCCAATGCCACAAACCCGCGAGCACATTCTGCTGGCACGTCAGGTAGGTGTACCTGCGATCGTAGTGTTCTTGAACAAGTGCGACATGGTGGATGACAAAGAACTGCTGGATCTGGTGGAG
>JBILFK010000157.1:0-3811 GCA_044351685.1 Rickettsiales bacterium
TTTATGAATCTAACGCAGTGCGGCGATCCCCGGAAGGGGGTGCGTGAAAAAAATTATGCAGGCTTGGAAATTTCCTGTGAAGGCTCAGCAACCTTGCCTTCTAGCGATGACTGATTGGCCGCACATACCGGTAAAGGCTTGGCGCCCACTGGTAGCGCGGAATAGTAATCTGTTGAGATATCATGATCCTGACGATTAAACGTAGTACTGATGGCAATTGCGGCCGCCGTAATCGAACCGACAAGCGTGCCAACGCGCGTGCCAATCCCTGAAGCTTTCGTATCACCAAACCGACCAATAATATTACCAGCCACACCACCAAGCACGGCCCATACGGCGCCTGTAATAAGGGTTGAGGCAATATTATTCGGCTCAGGTTTTCTGCATGGTGCAGCCTGTACGGTAGTATCATTCGTTTGCATCGTGATGTCACTCACGCGATCATTCCTTATCTTCAGGGCATACAAATCAACCCACCATAATTTTAATGATTATAAACTAACCTGCGTGTGAAGATTTTGTGACAAATGCACCCAAATCATAAGCCACGGACATAGTAACGCCCCCCGCTATCATGTGCCTGCGCCCATAACAGATACTGCGTCATGGCGTCTATCTGGTCATCATGCGCGCCATGGGGGAATAGGGCCACTTCCTGTTCGAATGCCGCCAACCACGGCGCATAGGTAGGTAAGGCCACATTTCCCGCTTCCAGCAGTGGTGTAATGCGTGCCACGCGCAAAATCTTATCGCCGCGGGGCTGATTCGCAATCAGCGGCAATGTTGTTTCGCGACGTAAATCTTGCAGCAGCGATTGTCCGCTTGCTTTGTCTTCAATTAAAATTGCTTCCGGTGCATACCGTTCTGCAGCCGCTATCATCGCGCGTTTCAGTTCCGGGTATTCCAACCGCATCACCTGCATATCCATCAGCTGGTGCACGGTGCCATCATAGGCAAACGTTGCGCAGGCCGAAGCATCATGGTGCGCCGCCGCCTTTATCGCCGTATCCCATGATTGAATGATACGTCGCACCATCATGTTAAAATCTCTTGAACCATTCCAGCTTCAGCATCTGCCCCTCTTGCGTCACCGGCTGTTGCTGGTATTGCGCTGAAAAATTGCTTTCCCCAAGCTCACATTTTGCACGTGCAAGCAACGCATCATCTTCGCGCGCCGGGTGCAGCAGGCTGCTCTGCTCACGTTGATAAATATAGTTACCACAACGAATGGATTCTGCATGGGTGGCAATCGCCGGCAAACTTAGCAGTGTCCAGCCTTGTTTCTTAAGCAAATGCCCACTTAAATCATCGAGGTGCAAGCGCTGCATCACCACCACAATCACCCCGCGCCGCTTATCGTCGAGGCGCGATGAAAACGTATGATCAAACCATTCATTCGAAGCCGTGCGTGCCGATTGCTGCATGGCTTGCAGCGGGTTCAACGGGTCATCCACAATTAAAATATTGCCGCCCTCGCCTGTGGCGGCACCACCAACCGAAACCGCAATGCGGTGGCCGCGTGCGGTGGTAACATATTTATCTTTCTCGTTTTGGTCGTCACTTAACTGCGTGTTCGGAAAAATACGCCGATACCACTGAGATTGCATCACCAGCCTGCAATCGGTGGAATGCTTCATGCTCAGCGATTGCGCGTAGCTAGCCACCATCACCCGCTGCGCAGGGTTGTGCGCCAAAAGCCATGCGGGCCACGCCACCGATACCGTCACCGATTTTAGCATACGCGGCGGCATATTGATAATCAGCCGTGTAATCTCACCGCGTTCGCACGCATTCAGATGTGCAGCAATCGCTTCAATATGCCAGTTATGCAAATAGTGCGTGCCCGGCGAAACCGTGCGGAATGTCTTTTCCAAAAACGCCAGAAAGCTTGCATGAATCAACTGATCATGTGCTGTTTTTAGCCAGTCATGCATAATCATTTCACAAGTTGGGCTGAACACGCTATGATACGTATATGTCGAGAAAATCGGATCATTTCCCCGATCTTAGCAGCTTGGGGCTCGTGCAGGAAGCCAGCTTCGCCGATCCCTTCACGCATGGCCTCGATCCTGAAGATCAATCGTTTCAATCACGCCTTGATGCTTCCAACCAATCGCCAACCCATCACATGGGCATTTGCGATATGTTCTGGCTCAACCCGCAAGCTGCAGCAGCAGGCGATGAAGCCTTCAACCACGAAGTGTTCACGGCAAAGCGCGCCTTGCACGAGCGCATGATCAGCTGGGCAGAATATATTGAATATCAGGAATTAGGCGCCCCCTTATTGCTTCTATCCACCCCCACAAAATCCAGCGAAGGTGATAGCTCCGGTTCAGCAAAGCGCGCCGAGCGCACCCATGTGCGCTCACCCCAACACATCGGCATGCTCGATATTTCTCGTGTGTTTGCCACCACACTCGAAGCCGAATTAAGCAAACGCAAGGCCGATGACGGCAAAGCCGAATCCCATACCGTCAGTCAGGCCTCGCACGAGGCACATGCACTGGTAAAACAGGCGCTAAAAGAACTAATGCCCGCCAATGCCATGCTGTTTGTCAGCCCCGATGAGTTAGTGGCCGTGCACCGCGAGGCCGAAAAGATCGCCCGCGAAGCATTCGCCAAGGCCGTACAATCTAGCCCTGTGAAGGGCGGCGATGCCGCGAAATCTCCGCTGCTAACTGTAAAAACCATGCTGGAAGTTCGCATTCGCGGCCTTAAGCAGCGCCATGATGCGCGCTTTTACAATGTCACTGGGCCCGCCGAATTTTCACCAACTACCGGTGTTGCAACCCTTATCAGCATAGCAACCCAGCAACAATCGCGTGGGAATGATGCAGCTAGCGGGGTAACACCACCCCGTTAGCCTTGTGTAACGTAATGGAATTGCTAGTATCGCCGAAAATAGATGGTGTATGGACGAATCAAAACGCACATTCGTAGATCAGATTATCGCCAAAAAAGGCCATCTGATTCACAAACTCAAAGCGAAAGATACCACAGGTCGCTGGGCGTATTATTTTGTGCTGGTCGAAGCCCCCAAAGAGCAATCCTTCCTCAAAGCCATTCAGGGCGATGGCACCATTGACCTGGAAGATTTTGGTAAGGTCATTGCCTCGTGTTATGGCGAAGAGCCAACTCCAGAAATCCGGGATTATCTGAAAGAAAAATACGGCTTCGACGTTTAGGTTTTTCTAGGCTGAAACGCCATCTTGTGTTACATTCAACTATGGATCCGCGCCAAAGCACGCAAAGTTTCATCCGCATGCTCTCGCATATGTGCGAGCTTAGCGCTCCCTCGCATTCCGGTTGGAATGCAATGGCCAATTACCTTCACCAGCGCGTCAGCGATCTGCTGAATGATTCCGATAGCGCCTATTTACCAAGCTTCAAGTGCATGGATTTTGTCGCCACCTGCGCAAACATTGCCACAAGCATCGCTGCCGAACCGCAGCTTCGCCCTCAAGAAGCACTTGGGTTACTGAAAAGCATGCTTACCGATGATACCGAGATTGTCCGGCGGTTTCGCTTAGAAGCTGCACTCGAGCGCGCACGCTACGAACCCATGATGTTGCACGAAACCGAACTGGCAGATGCCGTAAGTCATCGCCACGCCATGTTGCAAAAGCGCTGGCACGCCATGCGCGAAGCACAACAGAAACTTTATGCCATTGGCGAGCCGTATTTACGTGAGGTTGATAACGCCGTCACGCATGCGCTTGAAAGCGATGCTTTCCGCGATTATCGCATGGGGCCACTCATGCAGTTTTTTGCCGAAATGCTCCACACAGCGCGCCTCGCTAGTTATCAGGCA
>JBILFK010000158.1:0-3778 GCA_044351685.1 Rickettsiales bacterium
TCTGCGCGATTTGGGTAAACACCCCGAATCGGGAGATGATCTGAAAATTCTGAAAGGGCGTTATGGCCCGTATATCAAGTTTGGCAAAGCCAATGTCACGTTGCCTAAAGGCAGTGATCCGGCCACGGTAACGCTGGAAGAAATTTTGCCCCTGTTACCTGCAGACGGCAAAGGCAAAGGTAAAAAGAAAGCTGCGAAAAAGCCAGCGGCCACCAAAACTGTCGCTGCCAAACCTGCGGCAAAAAAACCTGCTGCAAAAGCAAAAAAACCTGCTAAAAAATCTGCATGACAAAGAAAGCAAAAATCTACCAGCCAGCTAAAACCGCCATGCAATCGGGTAAGGCGCGCACGCATAGCTGGTTGCTCGAGTTTAAAACCAGCACCCCCATGCGCCCCGATAGCCTGATGGGCTGGAACACGATGACTGACACGCTCGCCGAGCTTTCGCTTACCTTCAAAACCTGTGAAGAAGCCGTAGCTTATGCGACAGCTAAGGGCATTCCCTTCGAAGTGGTGCAGCCCAAAGAGAGCCGCACCCCACCCAAACAATATGCGGCAAACTTCTCGTTTAATCGCCGGCGCGCCTATAGCCAGAACAACTAAATGGCTGTTTTTTTCGGTTTATTAACCGATTATTCATCAATTTGTATTAAATTATAAACTGAGTTATACTCCGACACGTGTCGCGAGTGCATATTACAATAGAGGCTATACCATGAAACGCTTTACAGTTCCTTGCGATTTCAACGGGGTAAAACACCCCTTCCATGTCTATATCGGTGACCCCAACCCGAAAAAGCACCCGCTGCAATTTCAATCCTGGTGGTTATCTTCCGAGCGTGGCGGTACCATTCCGCAAGATGTGATGGATAGCTTTGAAAAGCTTTTTAAAATTTCGCAGGAAAATAACGTGTCGTTTGAAGATTTGTGCGTCTACGCATTGGGCGCCGCGCAACAGGAAGGCACTGCCGGTGGAGCACCACCTAAGCCTTAACACATAACCGAGGTTTCGGGTGGTACAGGATCCAACAGCCATTGACCCTATCGCCGTCGATAACGCCATCGACGAAGCCGACAGGCGGCTGCAACAACTGCGCGACGAGCGCGCCCGCGCTGAAAACAAAACCCCTGTTTTTGCCAAAGTGCGCGGCGGTGGGCGTTATGCGGTGCCTGCCACTCCGGGCTGGCCAGAGCTTAACCGTATTATTAAAGATAAAGCCTTCGATTTAGATTATTCACCGTTCGAATTTCCCAATTTTGATGGCATTGTTCAGCGCCGTTTTAACAGCGACGAGTTTATCAATCCGCTGAATGCCAACTATGAAAAATGGCAGAATCTGCGCGATAACGTTGCTGCCGTACGCAACTATCTGATCATGAATTATTTTCATGTGCCGCCCGAACAATTAGCCGCTGCGCATGCCGAAAATTCGTTGCACGAAATTGCCACATTCGTGGGCGATGGCCTATACAACAACTTCATGTTCCTCGGCATGATCCCGAACCACGACCCTACCAAACCGTTCGTGGATATTGAACTTGCCAACCAACCCGACGGCAAGGGAGCCGCCTATATTTACGAACGTATTTTAAGTGCGCATCGGCAAAATAACTGGTTGCGCCCCTTCGCGATGATTACTTCGCTATTTGGTGGTGGCAAAGGCAGTGATTGGAAGCTGCCAGAAATAGATGGCACCCCATTTGGACACGAGAATTTAACGTTGCCCGAACCTACCGGCCCAGATGATGCAACACTCAAAGAAGCCGAGCAGGAAACCAAGGAACTGCGTGCAGGGCGCGCCGAGCGCCGAGCGAACCGCAAAATCCTGGATATGGCGGTAGATTTGGATTCGCTGGGTAATCAGCTACTGTTCAGTGCCGAGAATGCACAGGGAGTCGCTGGGTTAAGTGAACCTGTGCGCCGCGATGCGATTGAGATCGCCAAAGATATTCTGCGTAAACTGAAAATAAAACTGGGTAATGTACCGGTGATTTCTGGTTTGAATATGAAACCAGAAGATGACGTGGGCGCGCTTGGCGCTACGCACGGTGTGGTGCTGGTGTATGAAAAACTCCTGGCCTATGCGCGTTCGGTCGATGCAGGCATTATGAACCACCCAGCCATTGGTGGTGCAACGCAGGCCATTGGCCAGCTTGGGTACCTTGCCAAACTGGAAGCCTTGCGCCTTGCAGAAATATCGGGCGGTAAATCGCTTTCAGAGAATCTTTCAGCGCAGCTACGCCGCATTCCTGAGCGTTACAGCAATATTGGCAATGCAACGTTTGGTGATTTACTCGACCGCGTCGAGCGCGGCATCGATACCGTGCTTGATCGTCTGCAAACAATCACCGGTCCTTCTGCGCTGGTAGGGCATTCGGTCGAGCAAAATATTCAAGGCTTCATGAACGCTACACCGGTGGCCGGCCAGCAGATGCGTAGCAGCCTGCAAGCTGCCAGCAGCCGCGACCAGCAGCAAAAAGCCATGAAAATGATGGATGCGGTGGATGAAATGCAGCGCATGCAAGCGCAGCGTATTCAGCAATCTGCGGGCGATAGCAATACGCGTAGCGCCAGCCGTGGGCAAACCGGCAGGCAGGCGCTGCAAACGGCACGCTCGCAACGCAATGCCGCATCCACACGTATTTCCACTTCCAGCATTCCTTCGCCCTATGCACCTATTAATATCCGCACAAATACCGCGCGCACCCTAAATAACGCCGCAGCACGCATGGGTTATCACCACGATGATCACCATGATGAACACCACCACCCTGCCGAGCATGTAGTCGCACGTATTGATCCGCGCGTATTACAAGGCATTAAAGCCGCCACCAATGCCACCAACCTAATGGGCGAACCCGTGGGCCCGCGCACCGCGAAAGATGCCATTCAAAAATCCATGCAGCAAAACGCTCAGAAAAAACCACTGCAATCGTTTTATGCAGCCCCAGCGGCAGCCGCAGCCAAACCCCCAGCAGTTGCGGGCACAGTGCAACCACCGGCAAGCACTGCCGTTTCCGCCGCCGACCCGCTGCGCCCCGATATGCTGACGCCCCCCCCCATGGCGCCCAAAGGCGGCGGCGGGCGCGGATTCTAGCGTTGATAAATTAGTGATATTTGGCGGTTGTCAGCAGCAATCGCGTTAGGCCTGCTTCGATACCCACCAGTCGTTCACCGGGCGCTTGGGGCCGCAGGTTTCATCGAGGCTGACGCAGGGGCTTTTCAGCACTTCCACCTTCTCCGAATCACAGGCGCTAAGCGCCAGCAGGCTTACGATAATACAAAGTGCTCTCATTCTCTTCATTCCTCTGCGTATTCACTATTACCTCCTGGGCGTTCCACCGGGAGCTTGGGGTGGTGGCGCGTCGGTTGCTTGCCGATTTGCTTGCGTACCGCCTCCAAAGATGCCACCCCCACCTTGCGTTTGGGCTTTCAGGAAGTTATCCAAACGGCTGGCGGGGTCAAGCCCAATAAATGTTCCGGCCAATTCTTGCGAGATCGTGTCGATCACACTCGCGAAGCGCTGCGTAATCCACACCAGAATCAGGAAGGTTAACACATCGATAATTTTGATGGGGAACTCGCCGCACGGGTTTTGCTGGCTAGCCGCGCCACCGCTGGGGTTTTCGCAGGCATTGTTTCCAGTCCAACTCCAATCCAGCACCAAAGGCGTACCGGTATTCGGGTCCACAAATATCCAGCGCATTTTTTTGGCATCCACACCCTGCCCGCCAGTATCGGTGGTCATCCAGCATAATTCTGCATTCAGCATGTTTT
>JBILFK010000043.1:0-9704 GCA_044351685.1 Rickettsiales bacterium
GTTGTGAAACACCACGCTTGCGGCCACCACGGGGCCTGCCCAGGGTCCGCGGCCTGCTTCATCGACCCCACACACAGGCGTGAGTGGTGAAGCGCGTTCGTATTCAAAATGCGGAAGCATTAGTTTGCAGAGGCCACCACTGGCCATTGCCCTTGCGCCAGCTCGGCCAGCAGCTCGGGGTTTTGACCAAGCATTTGCTGATAAATCACATAATGCGCTAACACCTGAATCACGTAGTTACGCGTTTCGGGATACGGAATCGATTCGACATACAGTAATGGATCCACCACATTTTTAGCGGCTTTTTGCCATGCGGCGACAGAGCCCGGGCCAGCGTTGTAGGCTGCTAATGTATGGATCAGGCTACCCTTGATCATCGGCTTTTTCTGCAACATGCTGAGATACGATGCACCAATGCGGATATTCATATCGGGCTGCATCATTCCCAGCGCATTAAAATCGGGGCTGTTAAACGCTAGCGAAGTTTTAAATGCATCGCTTCCCATCACGGCATTTGCAGTGGTGGGCATCACCTGCATCATGCCACGCGCACCTGCTTCGCTGCCCGCATGGGCGCGGAAGGCGGATTCTTGGCGTGCCACGGCGAGCACTAGTGCTGGGTTAATATCGAGGCTGGCATTCACCACCGTACCGGGAACCGGGAAGGCGGCAAAAAGCTGTTCATCATGGCTGAGGCCCGCCGTTTTACGCAGGCGAATTTGCAGATTTGCCAAACCCAGATCGCCAGCAAGTGCAAGCACAGCCGGGCGGGCTTCTTCGGGTAGTGCCATGTAAAACTGCCGCAACTCGGCTTCGGCAAGGGTAGTGTTACCAATTAGGGTAAGCGCGCGTGCACGCAGGCTTGCAGCGGCATTGGCGATGCTATTCGGAACATACGGTGCCGAAGCAATGACTGTTGGGGTTTCGCCTAAGCGAACGGTTGCCAGCATGCCATAGAATGTATGCGGAAAGCTGCGCCCCAGATGCAGCATGGCTTCGGCTTTTGGCATATTGCCTGCGCGTGCATAGCTGCGAAACGCCCAATAATAGCCAGCAGCGCGGTGCCAGTGATTGAGCTTGGCATTGCTGCCCACCGCTTCAAATTTCGGTGCGGCGTTGGCATAATCGGCTTTGCGCCATGCGGTTAGGCCTTGATACCACGTGGCAGGTGGGGATTTGCGCCCCAAATGTTCAGTTAACCCATCGCCTTTGAGGCTGGCGGCGTGGTAGAGGCGTGCATCAATGTTGGCGCCTTTGCGTGCTGCAAGTTTGGCGATACGGTACGCCTGTGGGTGATCGCCGTAATTTTGCAGCCATTGCTGGAGCTCTGCGAGGTTGGGTTTGGATTCTTCGTGCAGATATATTTCTGCAAGGGCGTGGCCTATCAGAATGGGTTTTTCTACGTTCTGTAGCTCTGCGTTTGCCTGCGCAAATTCAGCCTGTGCAATATCGGCGAAGGCGGCGCGGTAATGCGCGGCATCGGCATCGCTGAGCTTGGGCGTTTCAATTTCTTTCGCTGCGTGCGCCTGCGGCGCTTGAGGGGTAGTAACAGTGTCAACAGGAGCACTTGCAGGCAGCATCGCACACACGAGCAGCACCGCGCCGAGCGCAAGTAGAATTCGCGTCTGCGTGCCGAGTTGCTGTAATCGCGTAAAGCGAATGCGTGTGAGCGTATTCATTGTTGCGCCGCCATATAATAGAAAAACATGGTTTCTACAAGGCAAACCTAGCGGTTTTCTGCGATATCAGGAAGTTAACCCCTGTGTATAATTCAGCTAAGCGTCTGAAGCGCAGATTTCAGCGCTAAAATGTCGTTCCAGCTCTCTTTTTTGGCCATCGGTTGCCGCAACAAGAAAGAAGGGTGGTACATGACATGGATTGGCAAGGGTTTTGAGAGATATTGATTATGATATTCAAACGCTTGTCCGCGAATTTTGGTGATGCCGCGTGATTCATTCAGCAAGGCTTTGGTGGCCGTGCCACCCACCGCCACCAGAATTTTGGGGGCATTCAGCGCAATCATTTTTTCAACAAAAGGCTGGCAAATAGCAATTTCTTCCGGGGTGGGCTGACGATTGCCGGGGGGGCGCCAATACACGCAATTACTGATGAACAGGTTTTCGTTACGCGTTAGACCCGCGAAGCTTAGCATGGTATCAAGTAACTGACCGCTCATGCCACAAAACGGTACGCCCTGTTTGTCTTCTTCGGCGCCTGGGGCCTCGCCAATCAGCATAATGGGGCTATGCGCCACGCCATCGGAAATCACTGTTTGGAAGGCGGTTTTTTTCAGTGCACAGCCTTCAAACGCTTGAATGGCGAGTGTTAATTCGGCCAGTGTTTGCGCACCGTCTGCCAGCCTGCGCGCCTCGCTGATGGCTGCCGCCGCACTGGTGGGAACCGCGATGCTTTCTGCAGGCGTGCTCAGCTGCGTGGTTTGTGACGGGGTTTGGGAAGTGAGAAGGCGAGCCGGTGGGGTTTCTGAGGTGAGTTCTTCTTGAAAGTGCCCATAGGCGATATCTTCGATGGTTTCATCGGCGCCCATCTCTAGCTGCCAGTGAAGCGCAGCAAGGATTTCCGGCCTTTCAATTGTGGATAAAGTTTTTTCCATTCGCTAACCAAAAATTAACTAATTTTATGCAATTATTCAGAAGAACAAGAACCTAGACAAAAGAGTAACGATATGCCCGCACTAAATGATTTTTATGCACCTGATATTGCCGCCAAAGCCGTTATCGAGCTGACCGGCGCAATGAAAATGGCGATGAACGACGAATATGCCCGCGCGTTACTTTCCGACCCGCGTATGGTTTCCAACCGTGGTCACCTTGCTTCATGTGGGGTGAATATGCGCAAAGTGCGGCAGGCAAAAGATCTACTCGGCGTAGGAATTCCTACGATGGTAGCAAAACAACGAGCAATCACGTTCCTTGATAAGCTCGATCGTGAACAGGAGGTACTACATGGCTAAGCACGAATCACCAGTAGCTTTAATGGCTGCTTCTCAATTTTACCGCGTATTGCTGGAACGCACCTTCGAACGTGAAGGCATGCCAGAAGATGCGGTGCCGCTTACCACCATCATGCTGACTGGCGATATGTTTGCCGGGCTACAGCGCGGGTTGCCTTCCGAAGCACACGACGCATAAATTAGCATTGCCAACCACGCTAACGCATTAATTTGCCTTTGTTTTTGCTGTGGTTTGGGGTAACCTCGACCCTATGTCGGAATCTTACGAGGTCATGGAATGTGATGTACTGATTGTAGGCGCAGGGCCTGCCGGCCTTTCTGCCGCGATACGCCTTATGCAGTGCGCTGCCGCTGCCAATGTTTCCCCCCCGAATGTGATTGTTGTTGAAAAAGGTTCAGAAGTTGGCGCGCATATTCTTTCAGGCTGTGTGCTGGACCCGGTATCGCTGAACCAGTTGATTCCCAATTGGCAGCAGCGCGGCGCGCCGCTCAAAACCCCCGTGACCAGTGATAGTTTTTCCCTGCTAACCCCTAAAAAGCGCCTGCGCATGCCCACGCCGCCGCAAATGAAAAATCATGGTAATTACGTGGTTTCGCTGGCCAATGTCACGCGTTGGTTAAGCAAAGAAGCAGAAGCACTTGGAGTTCAAGTGTTTTCAGGCTTTCCTGCTGCCGAAGCGATTATTGAAGATGGTGCCGTGCACGGGGTGCGCACCGGCGCCTTTGGCATTGGCAAAAATGGCGAGAAAAAGCATTCATATCAACCGCCTATGGAGCTTCGTGCACCTATCACCTTATTTGCTGAAGGCTGCCGTGGTTCGCTTTCGCAGCAGTTGATGCACACATTCTCCTTACGCGAAGGGGTGGATCCGCAAACCTACGGCATTGGCATTAAAGAGATCTGGCAGATTGACCCGGCGAAGCATCAGGCGGGCAAGGTGGAGCATTCGATTGGTTGGCCGCTCGACAATGCCACCTATGGCGGCTCGTTTTTATACCATTTAGAAGATAATCAGGTAGCCATTGGCTTTGTGGTAGGGCTGGATTATCAGAACCCTTACCTTGATCCCTTCAAAGAGTTCCAACGTTTCAAACATCACCCGCATATTGCGGCGCTACTTACCGGCGGCAAGAGAATTGCCTATGGTGCACGCGCCTTGAACGAGGGCGGGTATCAATCCATTCCCAAGCTTACCTTCCCTGGCGGTGCAATTATTGGCTGTAGCGCGGGTTTTATGAATGTGCCACGCATTAAAGGCACGCATACGGCCATGTATTCTGGCATGTTGGCGGCCGAAGCGGCCTTTGCCCAAATGCAAAACACCGGAACGCTCGCCGATTACGAACCGAATTTGAAAAAATCATGGGTTGCGAAAGAGCTGTATGGCGTGCGCAATATTCGCCCGGCATTCCGCTTTGGCTTATGGGTTGGGCTTATTTATAGCGCGCTAGATACCTATCTTTTTCGTGGCAAAGCACCGTGGACATTGCGCCACCATGCGGATCATACGGCGCTTAAAAAAGCCAAAGATGCCACCCCCATTACCTATCCGCAGCCCGATGGGTTGCTGAGCTTTGACAGGCTTTCTTCGGTGTATTTATCGAATACCAACCACGAAGAAGACCAGCCCGCGCATTTAACACTGAAAGATGCCAGCGTGCCGATTGCCCATAATTTAGCGGTGTATGATGCACCTGAGCAGCGCTATTGCCCCGCCGGTGTTTACGAAATTGTAGGCGAAGAGGGGGCCAAGCGCCTGCAAATCAATGCTCAGAACTGCGTTCACTGCAAAACCTGCGATATCAAAGACCCAACCCAGAATATTGTGTGGGTTACGCCTGAGGGCGGTGGTGGGCCAAACTACGGGAATATGTGATATCGCCTTAAAGTCCTTCACTGCGTTCAGTGTACTTTAAGGCGGGCATAGTGAACTGATTTCCTTGAAGCGGTTCCGCGGAAATCAGCAATTCTTTTTATTAGTATTATTCGAGGCCAGCAGGCCGAGTCGGAGCCTAACCGTAAATCTGCTTGTAAGGAATGGGGCGCTTGGTGTTCGCATCGACCACGATTTCACCGGTTTCATAGGCGGCGCCAATGAAATTGATGCGCTGTGCGCGGTTGATAATACGCACCGGCTTCACGGTTTTGCCTTTATATTTGCGCAGTTCGGTGATTGCGCCACGCATTTCAGGGTTATTTTTCGAAGCCATCGTAGTATCCTTGCCAAAAGTTTTATTTCCGCTATTGCGGGGCAGCATATATACCGAGTGGCGCCGTATATGCAAGTATTTTTGTGTCGCACAGGAAAGTGATTGTTTTTCGATGAATTGCCCGTGGCTTATACGCTCTATTTTGGCTCTGGCGCTTGGTTTGCATGCAAGTGTTGCCGTGGCCGATGAGCCTCGTCAGGGTGTCTCAGCGCCGCGTAGCGTAACACTGCCAGAAACCAAAAACATCGAAAAATCCGGCATAAACACTGGAGTTGCGGGCAGTATTCTCTCCAGCCGCTTTGCCAATTCGCACCGCGATCTTGAGCAATCGGCCAAATATATTGATGAAACACTAGCGCATGAGCCAAAAAACGAGAAATTTGTCAAAGATGGCATTCGTATTAACGTGCTGATTGGCGATATTGCCAAAGCCCAGCGCTATGTGGCGATGTTGCCCAAAATTACGCACAAAGAACCCCTCATTGCTTCGCTGCTGATGTTACAGGAACTGGATGCGAAGCATTATGCCTCGGCGCATACGCTGATTGAAAATGCAAGTTCAGGCGGGTTGTTTGGCGTGATTAAGCCAGTGCTGCTGCGATGGATCGAGGTGGCAAAGAACCCGGCGATGAAACCCGTGGATATGCAAAAAATAGTAGATAAATCGGGGTTCTTTGCGCCATTCCTGAATTATCAGCAGGCGCTTATCAACGATGTTTTGGGGCATCAGGAAGCGGCCAGTGGTTTTTACCGCTTAGCCAGCGCCGATGCTGCACTCACGCCTTACCGCGTGGTCGAGGCATTGGCGAATTTTTACATGCGTCAGGGTCAGTGGAAACAGGCGCAGGAAGTGTTTGATAGCTACGCCAAAGCGAACCCCGATTCGTCGCTGCTACCCGATAATTTGCTGACGCTGGGCGTGAAGCGCGATGTGCCCAAACCGCTTGTAGCCAATAGCCGCGAAGGCTTAGCCGAAATATATTTTACCACCGCCAGTATTTTGTATGGCGAAGAAGCCACCGAGGAAACCTTCTTGTTTTTACGGCTCGCGCTTTATTTGCGCCCAGATTTCCCTCCAGCACAGCTGATGCTGGCTAATCTCTATGAACAAATAAATTCGTATCAGAAGGCTATACGGGTTTACGATACGATTGCTCCGGGCAATGTGTTTTTCAGACGCGGGCAAGTGCGCAAAGCCCTGAATCTGGAAGCGTTAGGCAAAATCGATGAAGCAATCGCGCTGTTAGATTCGCTTGCTGAAACCTACCCGCACGATGTTAGTTCGCTGATTACCAAAGGCGATATTCTGCGTGAGCAAGAGAAATTCAACGAAGCTTCGGCGGCGTATAGCGTGGCGATTGACCGCTCGACGATCGGCCGCGATGATTGGCCATTATTCTACGCACGCGGCATTTGCTACGAGCGTGCTGGCCAGTGGAATGCAGCGGAAAAAGATTTTTTAAAAGCCCTGTCGCTGAAACCAAACGAACCCGAGGTGTTAAACTATCTGGCTTATAGCTGGCTGACGATGAATAAAAACATTCAGAAGGCCAAAGAAATGCTAATCGTTGCCGTCGATGCGCGCCCGGAAGATGCGCATATCGTAGATTCGTTGGGCTGGGCGCATTATCTTTCGGGTGATTTTGAAAAAGCCGTCGAGATATTAGAGCAGGCGTTGAACCTGATGCCTGATGATCCTTCCATCAATGATCATTTGGGTGATGCCTACTGGCGCGCCGAACGCAAAACCGAAGCGCAATTTCAGTGGCAACGTGCCTTGAAGAACAAACCTGAAAAAGACCTTAAAAAAGCACTGGAACGAAAGTTGCGCTCTGGCTTATCGCCCTTCATGCCGCAACAGCAATCCCTGAAACTGCCTTTGCCCGCCAGAATCTAATGTATCGTGCGATTGCCCCGGCAAAACTGAACCTGAGTTTGCATATTCACGGCAAACGCCCTGATGGCTACCACCTTATCGAATCGCTGGTGGCATTCACTCGCTTTGGCGATGAAATCACGGTGGAAGCAGCCTCAGCGCTTTCGCTGATGACGCAGGGCGAATTTGCTGAGCAGGCAGGTGCACCAGAAACCAACCTTGTCTTGCGAGCCGCGCGCGCACTTGCACAGCGATACAACATCACTCATGGCGCGCGCATAACACTTACAAAGAATATCCCCGTAGGGGCCGGGCTGGGGGGCGGTTCGAGTGATGCTGCGTGTGCACTGCATTTGCTGGCGCGTTTATGGGAAATTTCTGCTTCACTACACGATTTGCAGGCCATTGGCTTGCCGCTGGGTGCCGATATACCCATGTGCCTACATGCGCCGCAAGCGTTGGTGGCACGTGGAATCGGCGAAGATATCACCCAATTACCGTTTGCTATTAACGGGCATGTGGTACTGGTGTATCCGCATGTGCATGTGGCGACGAAGCAGGTGTATGCAGCGCTGGATAATGCGAACACGCTACCTGCAACACACTGGCATGCAGCAAGCAACACAACTATCTGGCCCATGCTTCAGCAAACACGCAATCATTTGCAGCGCGCAGCGATTAGTGTGGCGCCCCAAATTGCCGAAGTGCTGCTGGCGATGGAAACAGCACCTTTCAGCATGGATTTGATTCGCATGAGCGGTAGTGGTTCGTGCTGTATTGCTGTCACGCAAGAAAAAAGCCAGGCACAAGGCCTGGCTTCATATTTGGTTTCTCAACACCCGCATTGGTGGGTGTTGCAGACAGAACTGGTGCAATAATTATTTTTTGCCCAATTTCTGTTCAATTTCAGTAACATTGACCGCATGCGGAATCAATTCGTCGCCAACGATCAGTGTAGGCGTTCCCTGCACATGCAGTTTATCGCCGATGCCACGGTTGGTTTGCAGCATTTCTGCATATTCGGGTTTGGCGATTTCGGCTTTAATCTTCGCAACATCCAACCCCAACGATTTTGCAAAACCGAGAGCCGCGGCTTCATCGGCACGGCCTTCATGGCTCATCATTTTTTCGTGGAATGGGAAATATTTTTCTGGGTCAAGTTTGAAAACAGCCAGAGCAATTTTGGAGTTGGTATCTGATTGCGGGCCAAAAATGGGATATTCTTTGAAAATAACTTTAATATCTGGGTCTTGCTTGGCAAGTTTGGCAAGTTCTTTGAACTGCATTTTGCAAGCAGGGCAGTTATAATCGAAAAACTCTACCACCACTTTATCCGAATCTGCTGGGCCAATAAACGGGCTGTTTGCATTATCGTAAATTGCCAGACGCAGCGCCTTATCTTTCAAGGCTTCTGAAGCTTTGGCTGTCTTTTCTTGCATGTCGGCATTTTGCATGTTCTGCACCGATTCGATAATCAATTTTGGTTCGCTCTTAATCACTTCACGAACAATTTCTTTTACTTTTGCTTCATTGACACCGCCGCCGAATACGTTGCTTTGGGTCATGGCACCTGCACCCAAAAGGGCGCCTGCACCGACAGCCAGAATTAGTTTTACGTTGGTATCCATAGTAACTCCCCGGAGTGGTTATAATACGTGCGGATAGTGTATCCGAACGACTAATGATATCTATAGCGTATTTAAGGAAACGGTGAAGTGAAATCTGCGCAACCCCTATTTGCGTTAGAAGATGCTTTCAGCTTCGGTTTTTTTTCGTATCTGCTCTTTTGCATCACGTTCCAGATCATCGGCTTCAAGCAGCGAAGGTGAGTTTTGGGGTAGCAAGCCCCGTGCCCGGGTAACGTTCTGAATCACTTCTTCGTGGGCGCCATTGCTGGCGGATTCTTTGGCCAGCGAAAGATACGATTCCCCAAGATTTCCCTGCCTTCCGTAAGCAATCGCCAATTGGTTCCAGGTAAAGCTGTTGGCATCTTCAATGACGGCAGATGCCTGCAATAACTGAATCGCTTGTGGTAATTTTCCAGGGATGTCTTGAGCAATCAGCGTTTTGGCATAATCGGTGGCAATCAGCGCAGAATTGGGCAGCAATGCATGCGCTTTGCTGTAGGCGTTTTCAGCATCATCGAGTTTGCCATTCTCGAAATAAATTTGGCCGATTGTATCGTAAAAAAATCCGTTTTCAGGGTATTTTGCAATTAATGCCTGCATGCCTGAAATGGCTGTATCTAAATGATTGCGGCGAAATTCGGCAATCGCGCGCGCATAGTTGCCCGCATCGGAGGTATCGCTTGCAGGGTAACGCCGTAGCACGGCATCATATTCTTCGGTAAAACCAATCAGTTTCGCGAGCATCAGTGCGTGGGCGGGAATAAATTCCGGCGGCACTGCATCTTTCGGAATGGTGGAGCGCTGCACATGATTGCGCATGGTGGCCACGCGTTCTTGCGTCAGTGGGTGGGTGAGCAGGTAGGGGTCTTGGCGCGATCCGCGCTCGTTGCGGCGTAATAGCTCGAACATTTCTAGCATCCCCGAAGCTGAAATGCCCAAACTATCAAGAAAGGTGAGTGCGGCCTGATCTGCCGATTGCTCGTTGACGCGAATGCCTGTTAAAAACTGACGTAGTGCG
>JBILFK010000159.1:0-3675 GCA_044351685.1 Rickettsiales bacterium
TGGATTTGTTTTTTTTGTCGGCGTAGCGTTTCCTGAGCTATCTCCACTTTGCCCTTGGCATCGGCATCCAGCTGGTGGGCAATCACCCAGTTTGCAGTGAATGCTCGTGACATTTCCCGGTGAAGTGCGTTGCGTAGGCATATTTCTAAGCCATGCAAAGGGACGTAAAACCCTGCGCTTGCGTTCAAATTCCACTCATAAAGGGTAATGGCATCAGAAAAATTTTTCGTGTGCAGTTGATAGGCATTCAGACGATCTTCGGAAAGCGTATCCCGCAAAAATAAAACACTTTTCTGGATATTATAGGACATCTCAGGACTTGCCATGTGCCGCCCACCATGCTATATATTTGGGTGTACGGCCCCGGATGTCCCTGCTGCTGCATACTACCGGGGTCAAGCTCCCTTTTGCATTACTCATGAAGCCTCGCGCGAATCGCCGCCCATGATTTCCGGTGGATTACAGGTGAGGGTGCCGCCTACCACATCAATGGCGGGGAAATTTTCTTCGGTAAAAGCAATCATGCGCTCGGCGCCTTCGCCATCATGGATAACGATAATATCGCTGGCACCATAATTCACCACCGATGCCACGATGCCTAGTGGCGCGCCATCTGTGGTGATCACCCGTAGCCCTTCAAGGTCATGCACGTAAAACCCACCATCGTCTTCGATGGGCGCAAGTAGTGCGCGCGCAATGCCCAGTTCGCGGCCACGCCAGGCTTCGGCATCGTTACGCGATTTCAGGGCGGGGATTTCAATCACGGTGCCGCCACCAATTTCGCCAGTAATGCGAAAGGCAATCGAATCGCCATTTTTCAGGGTAAGCTTTTCGCTGTAGCGATGGAAGTTTTCGCTGAAAATTTTCAGCTTCACGCGGCCACTCACCCCGTGCGGCGAGGTAATCACTGCAAGCGCTACCCATGCATCATCGGCAGGTGCCGACATCGCTAGGTGCCAAAATGAATGATGGCGCTAACAATACCAAACGCTAATGCAACACCAGCAACAACCAGTTCCATGCAACTCTCCCCAGAAGGTTAGGCGGCGGTTTCTTCGGTAGCGGCAGGGGCTGCTTCTTCAGCCGCAGGTGCAGCGGCGGCAGCTTTTGCAGCTTCTTCAGCAGCAGCTTTTTCGGCGGCGGCTTTGGCTTCAGCTTCGGCCTGGGCTTTTGTAGCTTTTTCTGTGCGGGTTAGTTTATCGGCTTTTTTGCGGGTTTTTTGTGGTTTGCCAGCAAAATCAGGCTTTGCTACCAATTCCAGACCAGCAAACAGACGTGCCACACGGTCCGAAGGCTGTGCGCCAACGCCCAGCCAGTATTTTGCACGCTCGGCATTCACCACTAAACGCGCGGCGTTATCTTTGGCCAGCAGCGGGTTGAAGGTACCGAGTTTTTCAATGAAATCACCGTTACGTGGAGCGCGGCTATCGGCCACGACCATACGGTAAAAAGGTTTCTTTTTAGCGCCGCCACGGGCAAGACGAATTACTGTAGCCATTGTTTTTACTCCTTTTTCAGCATTTGTAGTGTAGTTTGTAACACCGCAACGCTTACTTCCTTTCGGTTGTGCTTCATTGCACATATACCCAAGGGGAGGTGGCGTATGCCATAAAATTATCGCAAATGCTAGCAATTTTTTAACCTTTGGCACCCATGATAAGTACCATGAACGAGTCTCACTCACACGCATCTGGCATGTTGCCCGATATCGGCACGTTGCTTTCGGCCACCAGCGGGTTGCAAACTGCAATTAAAAACCGCTCGGATAAGCGTGGCTGTGTGGAGGCGCTGGAGCATGCACTGCGCGTGGCAGATGATACGATTATACAGGTTTTGCCTGACCTTGCCCCCAAGCCGGCATTAAACCAGCTTTTTCAAAATGCGAAAGCAACAAAAACGCTTGCAGTAGAAGCCAAAGAGCGCGACATGGGCGAGGGTGCGCGCATGGTGGGCGACCGCCACGAGGCCGTTTATAAGATATCGCGTGCGATCAAGGTGGTTGCCGATGGGCTGACTAAGGAATTTGATTTTGCCCATATCGCCGAAAGCTCGCGCGGTGATTTCAGGGGGCGTCACGAAATTCCGAACAGCCCGTTTGCAAACGCCTTCCCAACCCTTGCGGAGAGTTTGATGGGAATGCGGATGGCAGGTGTGCTGCGTTCGTTTGTACAGAAAAAATTGAAGCCACTGAGCGAAGGCAAGCAACCGGATCAGGAAGTGCAGGCGGCGCTTCAGGAGGCATGGGGCAAGCTGAAAGAAACCTATCCGGATATCAGCGCCATGCGTTTCTATAAAAATGTCGATTCCCGAATTCAGCGTGGCTCGAACGATGCCCGCAGCGCCGTGGCCGATATCAGTGCCGAACTGATAGGGAGCGCGGAACATATTGAAAAGCGTTTTACCCCCATGACGCTCCTGACAAGCTATAAAGAGGATGTCGAAAAAGGCGCCGACCCGGCGCGCCTGACGGCAACCGCCCCCCATGTTGCAGCAAGCATCCGCGGTCTCTATGCTAAGGAAGCGTATAGTGCGCTGTACGATACGGTGTATCATAACGACCAATCATTGGCTGAAACCATCGATGCCCACGTAGTGGCCGAACAAAAACGCGGATAACGTTTAACCGCCAAACAGCCGTTTCATACCTGCGGCATTCATCAGGCCTTTCATGCCCATTTTTTTCATCTGCTTCATCATGGTTTCCATTTGCTGATATTGCTTTATCAGCCGGTTGACATCTTGCACCTGCACACCCGAACCAATGGCAATGCGCCGCTTGCGCGAGGCATTGAGAATTTTCGGGTCGGTACGTTCTATCTTGGTCATCGATAAAATAATCGCTTCTTGGCGCTTGAGCATGCGCTCATCGATCTCGCGGCCATCCATGGCTTCTTTAATTTTACCGGCGCCGGGCATCATGGAAAGCATGCTGCCAAGCCCGCCCATTTTGCCAATTTGGCGCATTTGCGTGAGCATATCGTTCATATCGAATTTGCCTTGCTGCATACGCTTGGCAACTTTTTCAGCTTCGTCGCTTTGCATGGCTTCGGCGGCTTTTTCCACCAGCGATACCACATCGCCCATATCGAGAATGCGCGATGCCACGCGCTCGGGGTGGAAAGGTTCAAGCGCACCCACGCCTTCGCCCATACCGGCAAATTTAATCGGCTGGCCAGTTACGTGCTTCATCGAAAGTGCAGCACCGCCACGGCCATCGCCGTCAAGCCGTGTTAAAATTAAGCCGGTAATGCCGATGCGCTCGTGGAATGTTTTGGCGATATTCACGGCTTCCTGGCCGGTAAGGCTATCGGCCACCAGCAGCGTTTCAATGGGGTTGGCGCGCTGCTTCACCTGTTCCAGCTCGCCCATTAAATCATCATCAATCTGCAGGCGGCCAGCAGTATCGAGCAACAATACATCATAGCCGCCTAAGCGAGCTTTTTCTAACGCACGCGCCGTGATGGCGAGGGGTTTTTCTTCGGCGATAATGTCTAGCGAATCGACGCCTGCCTGCGTGGCAACAGTCGCTAGTTGCTCGCGTGCGGCTGGGCGATAAATATCGAGCGAGGCCACCAACACGCGCTTGTTATGTTTTTCGCGCAGGAATTTTGCCAGTTTGCCAGTGGATGTCGTTTTGCCAGAACCCTGCAAACCGCACATCAGAATCACCGCAGG